>JAGYMP010000242.1 GCA_018400565.1 Bacilli bacterium
TTCGAGCGGGATGCCTTTATACAGCATGGCGCTTAATTCCCTGAAAGCGAGCACCAGCCAGTCTTGATCCTCCATTGCGGCCATCGGGCCGGCCTGGGCGGCTTCCTGTCCGATGTTCGGGGCATAGGTAAGCATTCTGCCCTGGCGCTGGAACTGCACTGCCTTTTCATCGGCGATGCGTCCCAAGACCATGGTTTTGTACATGTGTAGAAGTGTGTCTTTATTAATTTTAGGGAGCAACTCGTCATTGATGACTTGTCCTTCTTTATCAATGATGTCGAGGCGCTCTTCTTTGAGTGGGTCGGTATCTTTAAAAATCATGGTATCCTTCCTTTCGGATAAGCATTTCGTCTTTACTTGTATTATATATGCAAAAGCATGCGATTTATAGTGATATACTCACAAATGGGATTGTGTGGATACTATGAAAAAACAGTGGAAACGATAAACGGAATAGACATTTTGTTTATGAAAGAAACAAACAAAAACAAGAATTTTCTAAACCGTCTTTTCTTTGTGGGGTGCTTATTGTATAATTTAAGTAACGAATGAAGAAATGGGGGCTTTTATGGTCAATCGTGTCTATGCGAAGATATCGCTTGAGAATCTTACCCACAACTACCGTCTTTTGAAGCGAAACCTTGGAAACATACCGCTGATGGCGGTCGTCAAAGCCAATGCATACGGCCACGGGGCCCTGCCTGTGACAAAAAAACTTGCCTCGCTGGGCATCACCCATTTCGGTGTCGCTTCTTTCAAAGAAGCAAAGGCTCTGATCGATGCGGGCATCAAAGGTTCGTTTTTGGTGTTCGGCATCACCGATCCTTACTACCGTGAGGTACTCACGGAAGAAGGCATGATTCAAACCGTCGATTCTTACGCATATGCATCGAAACTCAAACCGAAGGAAGGCACGATCGATGTCCATGTCAAATTGGATACGGGCATGTCGCGGTTCGGGATTTATTGTCACAGTGATAAAGACATTGATAACACGGTGACCGAAATTCTTAAAATCGCCAGTTTGGATCATATTCACATCGACGGGATATATACCCATTTCGCCGCCGCTGAAGCCGATCGTCCTTTCACGGAAAAGCAACACCGTTTGTTTTTGGAAGTCATTGACCGGCTGAAGACGATGGAAGTTGTGATTCCCTGGAAACACGCTGCCAACAGCGCGGCCATTTTGAATGCCGATCTTTCCGGCATCAACATGGCCAGAAGCGGCATTGCCTTGTATGGTTATCCTCCCGTGGACGTCTACGGGTTTTTACCTGTGATGAGTCTCTATGCGAAAATCGTGAGCATCCGAACCCTGAAAAAAGGGGACACGGTTTCATACAGCCGTATCTTCACCGCACCGGATGTGATGAAGATTGCGACCATTGCCATCGGATATGAAGACGGTTATCTCCGGTTCAACACGTCCAGGGATTATGTCATCTACAAAAACACAAAATGCCGTGTACTCGGGAAAATATGCATGGATGCCTGCATGATCGATGTCACCGACGTGCCATCCAAAGTAGGTGACTTTGTCTGTGTCATGTGTGAACAGAAGGATGCCCGCGTCCTGGCAAAAAACCAACAGACGATCACGTACGAGGTCTTGACCAACATCGGCAACCGCGTGGAAAGGGTTTATGATGACGAAACCTAATAAGCATATCTGTGAAATCTGTCATCACAGCACACACACATGGAGACATCCGAAAACGAAAACAAAATTTTATGTTTGTCCCAGTTGCGAACACATCCGCAGAGATCCGACAAGCGATCTTTCGTTTGAGCAAGAAAAAACCGTGTATGACTTTCATGAGAACACGTTGGAAAACAAAGGGTATGTCAGGTTTTTGAATGATTTCGCAAAACGATCCCTGATACCGTATTTAAATGACGGGCATGTGCTCGATCTGGGCAGCGGTCCCAATCCGGTGTTCGCACACCTGCTCAAAGAAGTTCATCATTATGACGTAAGCATCTACGATCCGATTTATGCCGATGATGACACCGTGTTTCAAA
>JAGYMP010000243.1 GCA_018400565.1 Bacilli bacterium
TCTTCTGAGGGAAAATCGTATTGCAGGCGATCACGTACAATTTCTCCGCAATCCGATGTATAAGAAATCTCCGTGCCATCCAGATTCAGATCCGGCAATGTGACATTCGATGTCAGTTCTTCGGGCAATAATTCGGATATCTCATTGAAAACATATTCGATATGATCTTCTCTCTGCGTCTTCTCATACAAGGTCTCATCCCTGAGTTGCAACAAAGTCACATAAAACAAATGACTGTCGCCGTCATGATCTAACACGATTTCAAGCTCGATTTCTGAGTGATGGTCCCTCGCGACATAAGAAATCATCGGTTCATTCAATGTCTCCCCGTCAATCCGATAGGCAACATCGATATCGGAAGATAATGTTCCCGGAAGCATTATATCCTCTGAAAATTCTTCGGGAATGAGTTCAAGGATTCGTTGGGATTCGGCTTCCAATATCGGTGAGACGGTCGTGCTGCGTTCCGAAAAAACGGCGCAAGAAACAACAAACACCGTGATCAGCATCAAACATATGAGAAAAGACATCCGTTTTACCATTTGAATCATCGTTCCTTTCCAAAACGTTCAACCGTTGATCGGTAACAATACTCCTTGATATCCGTAACAAACATGGACATCCGCCCCTGTTCACATCGTCTCAATCCTCATTATAAGTCAACCCATAACCAAACGGAAATGCTTTTTCGAGTGACGCATAATTGTCTCTGGTACTGATATTTTCCAGGGAATGCACATCGGTCGGCCATGTGAACGCCAGTTTCCCTGAAAAATCAGCTTGCCCCAGCAGCACGCGGGCGACGGCATCGCCTCCTTCACTCCCGGGAAGGAACACCGCAAAGAAGGCATCAAAAGCTTCAAGAGCATCGCCCAAAACCAAGGGACGGCCGCTGATCAGGATTCCGATTGTTTTGATTCCCTTATTTTTGGCTTCGATGGCTCTTTGTAATGTTATCTCGTTATCGGGATGTGACAATCCACAAGTCAATGTGGGGGCAGACGTATCCCCTTGGCCTTCCGCATAAGGGGCTTCCGTGAATACGGCGACCATCACATCGGCTTTCCCAACATCCGAGACGATTCGTCCCCTTTGTTGATCCATGAGTTCGTCCAACCCACCCCTGATGGATGTGCCGACACCGATATCATCATTTGTGTTGCCCTGCCAGAAACTGGTCCATCCCCCGCACAAAAATCCGACATGATCGCTCCCGGGACCTTCCAGATAGATGTTTTCATCTCCGGATAGCGGTAACGCGTCCCGATCATTTTTCAATAAAACAAAGGATTTGATCGCGGCTTCCAAAGCCAATTGCCGATGTGATACGGTATAGACGTTGTCGTTCGGGTCCAGACGTTGATATGGTTGCGCAAAGACGCCATGTTTATGTTTGACGGCCAAAACACGATACACGGCATCATCAATGCGCCCGATGGACACATCACCGTTGTTGACGGCGAGAAGCAACTCCCCATAGGCTTGTCTCCAATGTGTCGGCTCCATCATCATGTCGATGCCGGCATTGACGGCTGTCACAATCTGTTCATAAAAACTCCCATTCAATTGATGAACCGCATTCCAATCAGACAATACCACACCTTTGAAAGCAAGTTCCTCTTTCAGCACTTCCGTGATCCAATACGCATTCCCCGTCATCTTATCCCCGTTGATCGAACTGAAGGAAACCATGATTGAGGACACGCCGGCATCGATGGCATGTATATATGACTCAAGATGTTGTTCGCGCGCTTCCTCTTCGGAGATGACGGCATTGCCCTGATCGATACCATGTTGTGTCGCACCATCCGCAAGATAGTGTTTGGCCGTGGCAATGACATATTCGTCCTGCAGTCCTTCGATGAATGGACCGACCAAGTTTCGGTGGATGTCAGGGTTCTCCGAAAAACTTTCATATGTTCTTCCCCAACGGATGTTTTTGGCGACACTGACGGCAGGTGAAAAATTCCAATGTATACCCGCCGATTTGACTTCCCGCGCGGTCGCTTGTCCGATTTCATACACAAGTTCGGGATCATTGATCATCCCCAGATTGATGTTGTGGGGGAAAATCGTCGATCCAAAAATATTGTTGTTGCCATGAACGGCGTCAATCCCATAGATGATGGGAATCCCGCTCGATGATTGAAGGGCCGCGTCCTGATACGATGCAACCATCTCATACCATGCATCATAATCATCGGTCCATGAACGCGGATGTGAACCTCCGCCGCTCAGGACACTGCCGATGTTATATTCCCTCACTTCGCCGGGGGAGATGTTGCCCCGCTCGGCCTGTATCATCTGTCCGACTTTCTCTTCGATGGTCATGCTCCCAATCATTGATTCGATCAAGGCATCCGTGTGATCGTCGATGAATGTCGTTCTTTCGTTCAGGGTCGATGATGGTTCCGTCGTGAATATGGAATCCGTGGTTGTTGAGGAATCCGTGCTTGATAGCGGCATTTGGCCGCAACCCAAAAAAACCAACATGAACAGAAAAATATACAATAGGAAAATGCGTTTTGTAGTCATAGAATGTACCCCCGGATGCTGATTGTCAGTGTTTGAAAAATGATTTGGAGTGTCTGAGTGCTGTCTTCACCATATCATGGAACGATATGGTTCCAACTTTTTGATGGTATTGTTAGAAAAAAGAAGGCGAAGCCGGATGCGTGACCATCCGGTTTCGCCAACATGAATGTATTTGTGATGGTTAAATACGGAACACCAACATCGTTACTCTGTTGTTGATGCGTACTCCCATCCCTCGATTTCAATGTTGCCGGTCGCACCTTCGGTTTTCACGAAGAAGACCAACAGATCCAACGCATCTCTTTGCACTTCGGTTAAATCATCGAGAGGAAGAATGAATTCCTGGAGACTTCCCGTCGCCGTCACTTCAAGTTCCGTGTTACCTTCATCGCCTTCAATTTTAAAGAGATAAACATGATCGGTTGTTCCGGTAAACGTAATCTTGATGGCATCGTTTGTCCCGTCGAAGGAATCGATCGGATGCTGGGCATTGTCATTCCACCAGGATGAACCGATGTCGGCATAATCAATCGTGAAGGATGATGCGTTTTCAGTGATGTCCATGCCATAGCCGATCCATTCCGGCATGACGAATTCAATATCCGTGATTTCGATGCTGCCAGTCCATGTTTCCGTCGTACTTTCATTCTTGGCGAAAACGACGAGTAAATTCAGTGCAGCAATGTCGGTTTCCGTCAACGAATCCAGAGGCAGGATGAATTCCTGTTCGCTGCCCGTCGCGGTCACCGCGAGTTCCGTATTGCCTTCATCGCCTTCAATTTTGAAGAGATACACATGGTCAGCAGTTCCCGTGAACGTGATTTTAACCTCTTTAGTGTTTGGATCGATCGGATCAAAAGTGTATTGGGCATTGTCGTTCCACCATGATGAATCAACATTGGTATAATCAATGGTGACGGAAGACTCGCTTTCGGTCACATCCATGCCATATCCGATCCAGTCCGGGAGAACGAATTCAATGTTCGTGATTTCGATGCTGCCGGTCCATGTCTCCGTCGTGCTCTCGTTTTTGGCGAAGAACACAAGCAGGTCCAACGCACCGATTTGCGTTTCCGTCAATGAATCCAGGGGCAGGATGAATTCCTGTTCGCTGCCCGTCGCGGTCACTTCAAGTTCTGTGTTGCCTTCAGCGCCTTCAATTTTGAACAGATAGACATGGTCAGCGGTCCCCGTGAACGTGATTCTCACTTCTTCGGTATTCGGGTCGACTGAGTCAATGCCATATTGTGCGTTAAAATCCCACCAGGGGGATGCAACGTCCGTGTAATTGATGGTCGTCGAACTTTCGTCTTCGATGACTTCCATGTCATACCCGGTCCAATCCGTCGCATATTCCCAACCGTAAATATCAACGCTGCCGGTCAAGGTTTCGGTGGTGCTTTCATTTTGTACGAAGAAAACCAACAAATCAAGGGTATCTCTCTCTGCTTCCGTGAGTGAATCCAAGGGAAGAATCAGTTCCTGATCTTCACCGGTGGCTGTCACGTCCAGTTCGGCGTTCCCGTCTTCGCCTTCGATTTTGAACAAATAATCGTGGCCCTCGGTGCCGTTGAAGAAAATCTTAATGGCATCCTTGGTGCCATCGAACGAAGAAATTTCATATTGGGCACTGAAATCCCACCATGTGGAGGTGACATCGGCATAATCAATGGTGTGTGAGGCTTCGTTCTTGGTAACATCCATGCCATAGCCAATCCACTCGGGTACATATTCCCAACCATAGATGTCGACACTTCCGGTTGCTCCCACGGTCGTCACAAAGAAAATCATCAAGTCAATCTGGTCGCGCTCGGCTTCGGTCATGTCATCCATGGGCAAAATGAATTCCTGCACATCACCGGTCGCCGTGACAGATTTTTCAGTGTTGCCTCCGTCACCTTCGACCTTGAACAGATATTCATGGCCTTCTTCGCCGCTGAACGTGATTTTAAGCTTGTCATAACTTCCATCAAACGAATCAAATTCATGTTGTGCGTTGGTCGTCCACCAGGAATCGCCGACTTCGGAATAAGCAATCGTCGTCGAATCCTCATTGACCGTTCTTTCCATGCCATAGACAAACCAATCCGGTTTAATGACTGTGACAACTCTCTCTTCCGTGGCCTCGTTCCCAGCTTCGTCACTCACGGTGTAGGTCAGTATGTACTCGCCGGCCGTTTCAGTATCAACTGTGCCTGAAACCGCGATGTCATCGGTCACATTACCGTCCACATCATCGAATGCCGAAACGCCCTCCATAGCATCAAACGATTCTCTCATGTACATTTGAACATCAGATGCACCATTAATCCCTGGCGGGTTGGTGTCATCAATCGGTGCTCGGGTGGTTGTCGTTTCCCCCGAGGTTTCAGCCTCGGTGGTGGTCGTGGTGCCAGATGCTTCGGTCGTGGTCGTTGTTTCTTCTGTCGGCTGACAAGCAGTAAAAGACAATGAAATCAACAACACAAATAAAACTAAAACTTTCTTCATTTTCTTCTCTCCTTTTTTGCGTTTTTCAACGCATTATAATATGGTATTACTTGTGTCCTGAATAATCAAATGAAATCTAATCTCAGCGTGATAAAACAAGAACAGACTAAAACGTTTTCGTTATAATTTAAGTATATCAATCGACCGTTTTAAAGTCAATATGATTGGTAAAATCAAGAACAAAAATTGTTTTTTGTAAAAAACGGTTTCGCTTTAAAAAGAACAAGAAACTCACGTGATGCTTCCACCCGGTTGACCGTCAGAACAAAACGCTCTCTTTGATGCCTGATCCGACACCGGTTATTGATACACTTTGATATCTTTTATAGAAAAACACTGAGGAAACACGAACGGATCGGCATCACCTCCGAATGTGCCGCCGATGGCAAGGTTCAGAATCAGAAAGAATGGTTGGTCAAACGGCCACCCTGCTTTTGAACCGTCACGGCCGTTTTCGCCGCGTACATATGTTACGATGTGCTCTCCGTCAACATCATAGGAAATCTCATTTTCACTCCATGTCAGTCCAAAAGTGTGAAAATCTTTTGTGATACCTTCAAACATCACTTCGGTGTAATATTGCTCGTGAGGCTCCCGATGATTGTACTTCTCGGTATGAAGGCAGAAAAATAATCGCCCCAGGCGGTTGGCGGCATGTTCCATGATATCTATTTCCCCGCTCTTCGGCCAATGGCCATATTGGGGATCGTTAGACATCATCCATATGGCCGGCCAGGTCCCCTTGCCATCAGGTATTTTTGCGACCACTTCGATTCTGCCATATTGAAAACAAAAATTGTTTCTCGTGTTGATGCGGGCACTTCGGTAAATTCCGTCGTCATATGTGGCGCGAAGGACCAAAGCATCATCAAAGAATATGTGATTCTCATCATCAACATATTGCTGAAGTTCATTGTTCGCCCATTGGTCGCCGGCTTGGACATTCCAATCCTTGTGCAACCGATCCATGTTGCTGAAATCATAATGTTTGATTAACTTCATAACACATCCCCTATCTTAATCGAAAATTAATAAAAGCCATCGCAGAGTATAATCCGTACAGCGAACATCTTCCATGACGCAATAGATTTCATGATTATCATGTCATTCCGCCATTAACGTCACGATCGATCGTGGTTCAATCTCAAGATGATATTCATCTCCGCGGATGTTCACGTTCATGGTTACCGTGGTCTCATCATCATTCATCGCGATAAAAACCACACTGTCGTCCTTATTTTTGAATGCAATCATCTTATTTGTGTCATCGGTGCTTCCGTTCGAATGAAGATGAACACGTTGTGCTCCGGGACGTACGAATTTGCTGAAATGACCGATATAATAATAACTGCTCTGATGGGTGAGTTCTTCGTTGTTAACCCGAACGATGATGGGCGCATCACACAAATTATTCACATGGTTGGGACCGCCGGTCTCATCTAAGAAAAGATTCCAATCGATGTAGCCTTGGCAGAAATTGTTGAAGTCACCGAACATGTTGTAAGCGTAACGCTCCCCGGTTGTCCAATCATTCCAATGCACACCATCCTCGCGGCAACCTTCCGTGAACAACAACCCTTTGTCAGGATATAACGTATGAACCTTGCCGACGTTTTCAAATGCGTCGGACACATACCAATGAAATGCGGTCCCCCAAACATATCGAGAGGCTTCCGGATCGTCTAAGATGGTTTTTGCACGTTCCACCATCAGATCGCGGTTATGATCCCAAATGAGGATGCGCATGTCTTTGTGACGCGATTCCAGCAAGGGGCCGAGATGGTTTTTGACAAAATCCCTTTCTTGTTCTGCGGTGTATTCACACGAATCCCATCGCTGTTGGGCCGCCGGTTCATTTTGAACCGTGACCCCCCAGACGGAAAGACCTTGTTTTTTATACTCATCCACAAACTTCGCGATATAAGCGGCCCATGTCGGATAGTATTCCGGCAAAAGGCTTCCGCCTTTAATCATCAATTGATTGTCCTTCATGAACGCGGGGGGACTCCAAGGGCTTGCGATCAAATCAATCGGTCCCGCCCATTTTTCAGCTTCTTTGATGAGAGGGATGACAGCTTTTTTGTCGCGTGAAATGTCAAACGATTCCAGTGATTCATCACCTTCATCGATGTACGTGTAGCTATTCAGGCTGAAATCACAACTATGGATGGAGATGCGTCCCAATGTGTATCCCAAGCCATATTCGGGGTCGAAATAATCACGGATGGCTTGTTTGCGAACCCTATCATCAACGCGTAGCAGGTTATATGCGCTTGCTTCCGTGAAAGCACCCCCAAACCCCACAATATTCTGATAAGTCGTATGCTCATCAACGATGTAGGAGGTCGCTTGTTGTGATGATCGGGAACGAGGATGGATGTCCTCACGATGAAACCGTTTGTCACTGTATTTTTCCGTGCGGTATAATGTACCTCCCATCATTGTACCTCTTTTTTTAAAAACACGTCGATGGTCGAAACATCACGATCCCGAATTCTTTCTGCGATCTCACCGTCAAGGGTCTCATGGGATTCACCGTCGACTTCATAACGGGAAATCACACAAGAAGAATCATATGTGTCCAGAGTTTCCGGGTTGTGATAATTGACTTCGATCTCTCCGAGGAACGTGGTTTTGACGACTCCGTCCTTGAAAAAATCCTTGCTCAAAATAGGGTGAAGGCAAAGATGGAGTTCTTCTTCTTCATAAACGAAGGGTTTATCCCCGAACATCATGTATGACCACATACTAAGCATCTCGGCGGTCGATCCGCTCAATCGGGCCACAAAGCCCTGTCCCCGAACGTATGGGTCCGGGTTGATGCTGGAAGCGATGAAACTTGAATTTTCCAACACGGAACGCCCGTATATGGATGGATCCATGAAAATCGTCCAATTGGTCCGTATCTCTTCGAAGAAAGTTTCATGTAACCCGCCCTTCAACAGGCCCAGAAGGTATTTATATGTCATGTGCAGGAAGTTGGACTCGCGTTCCTGCCACCCTTTCGTAAAGCTTTTTCCCCGTCCGATCTCGTTTGATTCTTCATCCAAACACCCACTCGTTTTATAAAATTCCAATTCTTTGTCATAGATATCGGATGCTTTGATCTTTTCAAACATCGCACGTTTTAAATCGTCATCCTCAATGGTTTTTAACGCGCGTGCGGGAGCCTCGAGATAATGGGGCAAAGCACGGGCTTCAAACGCCAAAGGCTTGACAACCGGCAATCCGTAATGACCGATCTTGGGTTTGCCTTTTGTTTTAATCGGCTTATGGTCCGTCACTTCATGGACTAAATATGTCGGGTAAATGCCGTTTCCAAGGGATAGGGCCTTATCAAGGGCGCGATCCAATTTCTCTAACATCCGTGTTAACAGCGTGTGTACATCAGCAGCAGACACATCGATGAGTTTCTTTGTGCTGAAACGGATGGCACTGCGATAATTTTCTTTGCTGGTGTTTGCGGCATCCCAATAATCGTAATCCGTCAGTTTCTCATCCAACAAAACGGATAACTCTGAAGCGAAGCGAACGAACTCGGAAGGAAAACGGAAAGTCTGGGTTTGGTCGAAATGATGAATCAAATATGACACAAGCCGTTTCAATTCGATCGTTTCACTCACACCACTGCCGAACATGGCAGGCAATCCATTCATGGCATCGTTCCATCCCGGTTTATCGGCTTCCATGTCGATGCCGATCCCGCTCGGATCCAAACTGGCCATTTTATTGACCGATAAAACGAACAATTTCTCAAACAGGGTGGCCTTGATTATTTTACCGCTGCGGTCCATCAGCCAACCGGCCTGATTGGGGTCGAGATTTGTTTTCTCCATTTTTTCCCCATCGACATTCAGGAGGCTGCCATATCTACGGATCCGGCCATCCCCGGTCCTGCATATCTTTTCATCCCGCGGCAAAACAAAAATCGGACTGTCAAAATATGTGTATCCATGGTCATCATAAAGAGCATCCGACAAATGATCCGGGTAAATGGCTTCAAATGTTTCAACCAAATCCAGAATATACGTCCAATGGTCAATCCAATAACCTTCAGCAAAGTGTGCTTCGAAATGTTGTGATGCATGCGGGAAAATCGCCGCAAAAATCTCCGCATCGGCATAATCGGTTGACACATCGTATCTTTGCATGGCATTGATGATGCTGCCGGGGGTGAACTTATCCTTGAGGACATCCTTCATCCTGTCATGTCCGTCAAAAAGTTTGTCGTTTAAACGTTCGATTGTGTCTTCATCCTGTATGGTGAAGGAAAGTCCGTCAATCGATAGGGGGTTGAATCCATCCGTCTGAATCAATGAACCAAACATTTTCATGTTGGCTTCTTTGACATCAGGGAACAACAATCCGTCATTTCTTCTGTTCTGACAGACATCGCGAAAACTGCCGTTGCCCTGGGAATAAAACTCCGGGGCAATCGAGAAATAATTATAATCCCGTTCCAAATCACCGTGACGACGCGAAAAAAGATGATACACATAATCATGGCCGTTGCTTGGAAGCAACATCGGGTAACCGCCGCGAAGGATATTGTCCAATTGGTTCTGTTTCATGTAATCATCAAAGGCGGAGATTGCCGTCTTTGTTTCCACTGACGTCAAAAGTACGTCCACAACATGTTTGCTTTGCTTGTGTTTTTCAATTAAAAATTCATGGTCAACGAGACGATGACGATGCTCAATCAACCATTCTTCGGAATGGGTGTGGCCGATCACTGTGTCGATGGTCGCCGTCTCGCCGGGTTCGAGTGAAAGTTCGACACCGGTGAAACCCACGGGGATTTTATTCACAGCAACTTGCTCTTCTGAAAGGACATCGGATACCTTATGATGGGCAAAATACTCCGGATGTCGTTTGGTCGTGTCTGTGCCAAAGACCTTCCGTTCATCAACGATCGGTCTTGTGAGTTCTCCGTTCACGGCGGAAAGGTAGAAATGACCGTCTTCGAAATCGACTACTTCGGCGACATCCGCACTTGAACTGCGCATATAATAAAAGCCCATGTCTTTGTCCAAATGTTTGACATCCATCCAACTGCGGACAAGGTTCGTCAATGATTTCATGTCCTGATAGCCGATGCCTGTCGGCAACAACTGGCTCACCCCATCCAGGATCTCAAAGGATTGTTTTCTATTTTTTTTGTTCTCGACTTCGACCATTCTCACCAATGCGGGAATGTCAGCATTCGACAATCCGAAATACGTGACACGGAAAGACAGACCCAATGCTTTGTTGTTTTCTTCGATCGTGAACGCGTGTCGTCTTATGTGCATCAAACGTTCGTTGTCTTGCCCGCCGGAAAAAATTTCAGAAACTTCGCCGTTTTGTTTCACGAAGGTTCGAAACCCATCAATCCCGACGCGCTCATAAGCCTTCACGGCAGGATTGAATTCAAGGATTTGATGGTCTTTGTTTTCAACGCCGAAACTGGCAATCCCTTGTCCTCGGTTGACATAAAAAGCCCACAGGGGAATCCCCCTTTTCCCGGCGATGGCCGGCAAAAAACTGGAAAATGTTTTTTGCCGATCGTAATCTTTGATGATGAACTCGTCATCTTTCATGAAATAATTTTTCATAATCATGGACTCCTTTTGTTAGTAATTTGACGAAAAATTGTGAATTCCCTTCTTATTCCTGGGACAAACTGTCCGCCTGATAAACCCTCACGTAGTCGATCTCCATGCTTTGCGGCCAGATGTCGTTGTCAATACCCTGTTGACCGCCCCAGGCTCCGCCCACAGCAATATTCATGATTAAATGAAATTCAATATCAAAGGGCCATGTGGTTGAATCTTCGGGGGCGCCTTCGGGAACAGAATAACGGAATACTTCAACATCGTCGATATACCATATCAGTTTGTCCGGCAGCCATTCCAGTTGATATTCATGAAAGGTGTTGCTGACATCATCATAAATGGCGCTGTCACCGATTTGGGTTCCACGCATATGATTGTATGCTTCCGTGTGGATGGTGTAATGGATGCGGTTAGGTTCATAACCGACGAACTCCATGATGTCAATTTCACCGGAATCGGGCCAACCGCCATACTCCCAATTCGTGGGCAGCATCCAGATTGCGGGCCAGACACCCACACCTTCGGGCAATTTCGCCGATATTTCGAATTTCCCGTAAAGCCAGCTGCCTTCGTTGTGCGACAGCAACCGGGTAGATGTGTATTCGCGGTTTTCATAATGTTCCTGAATCGCGGTGATGGTCAGTGTCCCGTCGGATACATAAGCATTGTCGGGGTCGGCTTCCGTGTAATACTGTGACTCGCCATTGCCCCATCCGTGTCCGCCGACATCATAGGTCCATTTTTCCTCATCCGGAAGACCAGTGTAATTGAACTCATCGGACCAAACCAATTCATAGTCCAGACCGGTATCATCCATGACGCCGTCCACAACGACGGTGACCGTTTCCGTGATTTCAACATCACGGGAGTTAGTCACTTTATACAGCAAAAGATATTCGCCTTCTTCGGTGACGCGATTTTCATCGTCCAAACCAAGGTCATTCAGACCCTCGATGACGATTTGATCAGAAATGTCGCCATCGACCGGATCGTATGCGATCACGTCCGCATAAGGGAAAAACTCATCTCCCTCACTCAATACGACGACTTTTTGTAAATGTCGAAACTCCGATGCAAGTCCGTCCTGTTGCGATGTCGTGTTTGCGACATCACAACCGATTCCGACGAACATCACCGTGACAAACAACAAAACCAATAAAACTTTCTTCATGCATATTTCCTCCAATGAATTATTTTTTAAACAAATATGATAAACATGCGTGCATTCATAAACCTTATTGTCCCGTGACACCGACGGACTCAATACCCTGGACGAATTTACGTTGCGTGAACAGATAAATCACAAGCAACGGCAGGATGGACAGCAGGGTCGCAGCGGATTCGTATGCCTCACTGATCCGGTCGCTTCCACCGGCCTGGTTACCGAACAACGTTTCAAACGAATTCAATTTACCCGTCAGCAAATCGACGCCGCCGGAAAGAAAGACATTTGTGACAAAGTCTTCATTCCAGTTCCAGACAAAGGAAAACAGGAATACGACCAAAATGATTGTCAATGATATTTTCACGGTGATATGCCAAAAAACCTGCATGGTATTTGCACCGTCGATGTTTGCCGCTTCATAGAGATCCTTGGGGATTTTCTTAAAGAAACTTTGGAAGATAATGATCAAAATGGCCGAATTGATGCCTTGCCCCAAAAGTGCCATGCTGATTTGTGGATATAACGTCCCATAGAAACTCATGCCCAAAATGTCGCCCAATGACGAAAAAATTATCTGGTGGGCCGCCGTCAGAAGCTGAACAGGCAGGATGAATGAAACAATCAACAACACAAACAGTGTCTTCTTGAACCTGAAATCATATCTCGCGAACGCATATCCGGTCAATGCGGAAACCGCGGTTTGCAGAACCGCAAAAAGCGCAGACACCCAAAACGAATTGAACAAGACCTGCCAATAATCCATGACCAGAATGGAAACGCGGAAATTATTGAGTGAGAATACTGAAGGCACCCACATGACATCCGGGGCGATGACGTCTTCCACAGTCATGAAAGAAAGTGACAACATCTTCAACAGCGGGAACAAAAAGACAAAACTGATGGCAATCAAGACAACATATCGTAAAATCAAGCCGAGGCGCGACAAAATTTTCCGTTCCCTGGATTTACTGAGGGATAACGCCTTAATAAACTTCATCGGCGGCCTCCTCACTGTGTTTCTTCTGTTTCTCATACAGTTCACGTGTGCGGTTGTATTCTTTACGGGCCATCACAACGATATCCTTGTCACGCAGGATAAATATCAGAAGCATGATAAACAACAAGGTGACAATGGTGTACAACAACGCATATGTCGCGGCAATCCCAAGGTTTGTCGCCGTCATCATGATTTGTTCCTGCAAAAGGCCGTACAACGGGTTCGTGTTGAAGATGCCGACCTGGACGACACTGAAAATTGCGATGACCAAAGCGGTCGATTTTATGTTCGGTATGATGATCAGCCATAAAATCTGCCATGCGTTGCCACCGTCAATCTTCGCGGCCTCATAAATACTCTGATCAATCTTTTTAAGACCGTTGATGTACAAAACGATGGGAACACCCGTGAACCAAAGAATGACAATCAGAACCCCGAACATCCCTGAAAGGAAATCGGCCATGAAAGGCACATAAGCATCGATCATGCTGAAAATGAATGTGTTTTCGATGTTCAGGAAAGCATTGTTCTCACCCGATGTCGTCGATATGTTGTTTAAAGTCGCATTGCTCAGAAGAACAACAGGCAAAAAGAAGATGACACGGAAAGTCGTCCTGAATTTGAAATCATTGTTCAGCAACAACGCGATCAAAAAGGACATAATCAAAATGACGGGAATATACACAAACAACATGTTCACATAACTCAACAGGGATTGATAAAAAATCGGATTCGTGAAGGCGAAAAGAAAATTCTCAAAACTGACAAAATCAAAACTGAATCCCTGCGGGGTCTTGAGCACATCGTGGAAACTCATGAAAAAGATCATGCCGACCGGAATGATCACGAAAATGACCAACCCGATCAACCACGGAAGCATCAACACATAGGGTGTTGTCGGATTGTCCCGTTTCCCCGGCTTATTGCGGGAAAAGAGACCCCGCATCCTCTTCCAGACGGAAGATTTCCTGATGCGATCATAGAGGGATGCCATGGCATCCCATCCACGTGTCAAGGTTTTTTTCACGTGTGCGACCCCCTTTCAACAGTGATCAATCCAAGCATAGATAACTCAGCGCATCAACGGTTTGTCCCTGATACACATAATCATCGCTCGTGTAATTGATAATGATGATTTTGTCGTTTGAATACTGATTCAGGACAACCCCGTTTTCAAGAACCGATCTTGAAAGCCATGTTTCCGCCGAAACGTGTGAAAATGCATCATCCATGGCTTGATAGATGTTGATGATCTTATCTTTGTAATCGCGGTATTGTGTGGAGATGTAACGATTCGAATTCGTGTTGGCCAAAGTATAGGATGGTTCATGCGTCAACACAAACGAAGGAAAAACATTGTAATCAATCATGCGGAGCATATCCGATGTCGAACTGAATGAGAAATTCGCATATGAAGCATACATTTCGGCTGAACCACGCAACACCATCTGCAAAAACGGTACCGTGTCGGTTTCGAGGACATATTGGGTTGTGAATGTCGGCATGTCCAGATAACGGTCGACGTAAGTCATCAAATAGATGTTCGGCTGAACGGCATTGATGGTCATGGTCTGATGGACATCGGCGATCGCATCCGTGATTGCCTGTCTCGCATCAACCCTGGTCATGTCTTCGAACGTGTCGCCGTACAGGTTTGAAACCACGCCTTTGATGGTCATGGAAGAAAGCCCCATGTCCAGGAAAAGATCGTTATGATCTTCCAAAAAATCCAATGAGCGACCGGGTTTCAGATAATACTCGGTTTCAATGGTCTGGTAATTTTGCAAATGGATTTCAACATACCGACCGTTTCGATGTTTGACGATATTATTCCGCAAAGTAATCATATCTTTGTTGATCACCGTGTAATCCTGAAGGAAGGACACATCATAATCCATCGCATCCATGTCGGCGATCAAATCCATGAAATCACGTTTTGATCCGATGACATTTGAAAAATCGCTGTCTTTCGGCGAAGACAAAGTCACGCCGCCGTTTTGCCACCCAATCAAGCCTGAAACGACATTCCGGATGTTCTCCTCATATAACTCTGACAGCATGAGACGGACATCGTCCGATGTCGACGTCACTCGTTCCTCGTAACCAAAAACACCTTGCTTGCTGTCTGCCATCAGGAAATCAATCCTTATCGGCATCGCATCCGTTTGTCCGGTTTGAATCTCAAGTAATTGCTGTTTAATCAAGTAATCACGGTATGCATGCGCCATGCCGACATAATCGGCCGAACGACGATTCGTGGACCCATCCCCTGATAAAAATTCGTAACGCAGATTCATATCAAAATGATTGCGATCGCCGGGGAAACGGTTGTAACCGTCACCCTGGGCATTGTATACTTGTCTGAAAACTTCGCTGTAGATAAAACGGGCATAAGTCTGCACATATCCCAAAGTGCTTGATAACGGCGTCGACACAATTTCCATGTATTCATCGCCGGATGTGGCATAAGCCACAAAGGCGGCTTCCGTCCCGTCACCGTATGACATCCCAAAAACCGGTGTGGTCGCTTGTTTCGGATTGACATAATCAGGCTCATCGATGAGATTTGAGTATGCGGATGTGATGTCCGGACCGTACACCCTTGCAACATAATCGTTGACATTGATGTCCGTGTCCTCAAAACGAATCAACGCCCCGGGCCCGTCAGGAACGAACGAATATCCCGGATTGATGGGGTTGCGGACAGACTGATCCCTTTCATAAGACAATGATTCCTCATCAAACGGAATTGAATAACCGCCCTGCGCACCCATGAAAGGCGCAATATCGATGGACAGAAGCTTCTCCGGCTCATCGATTTCAAGTTCGTCTTCACGGATTTCGATGTCCATCCCCTCATCATCGAAATGAAAATGGACACGCAATGTAATACCGTAATCACTGAAATCGACATCCAGGACCCAATGGTCTCCGCTGGCAGATATCTGACTCATCGTTGAATCATAATCTGGGTCTGCACTGTACAAGCGCCGACTGCGACCACTGACGTCATCAAGATAATTAACCGTGAGGAAGGAATTCACATATAACCTGGCGGAAGTCGACAAATCCTCGATGGGACGGCAGGTCTCTTCAAGATCATCTTCGGTGTAGGATCCCTCTTCGATCAATGTCTCACACTGATCTTCGATTTTGCCGGAAAGCGTTTCGTCCATCCCGGACATGAAGATGAACCCGTTCGTTTTATCATAAGCCGCCAAGACATCCCTTTCATCCCTGAAAAGGAACTCAAAACGATCATTGCTGTGCAGTTGGACCATGTCCTCCGGTTTGTCGATGGTATGAATGATCGACTCGGGAGCTTCTTTGGTGTCACGGCTGTTCGGCACATACTCCGCCACCAGATAGGTTGTCATCCCGACCAGCGAGATCAAAAGGATTGAAACCATGCCAATCAGATATTTCTTAGCTGAAACCATGCATGAACACCTCCCGGAACACGACAACGATGAAATCCACGATTTGCGAAAACATCATCTGAACAAACAGGACACTGATTGTCAGAATGATCATCAGTAACAGCGTCAACAGCAGACTCTTCAACGTGTCTTTGAACTCATAATTTTGAATCTCGGTGATTCCCGTCAACAAAAGGATAAAGGTGTATGCATAAGCCAAAAACAAAGTGAATCCCACAAAGAATGCTTCATCCAACGTGACGATATGTGTCAATAACGTTGACAACAACATACCGATGATCAACGGAGGAAAAGCATAAGTCGTCTGTATGAAGATTTTTTTCAGACCACTCTCTCCCCGATTGATGGACGTGATCAAGTAATTGGAGAAAACAAACGCAAGAACAATTGAGAAATAGCCGAAGATAATCGCAAAGAGATTCAAATCTTCCACGGCGGTCATCTGGAACAAAAAACCTTTGAACGCGCTGTTGATCAGAAACACGGCGAAAAGCGTGAACAACATCAATAGCGCCATGGACATCGATCCTTTGCTGCCTTTTTTGATTTCATAAAAACTGTTTCCGGGATTTTTGATAATCTTTTTCATGAAAGACAATTCCCGGAAAAACATTTTCTTTTTCGCCTGCCCTAAAACATGGCCGATGGGGGTGAAAATGTGATATTTCCGATTGATGATCTTCAGTGCCACCACAAAGACCGCAAAACCACCCATCAAGATGAATATCATGCTGAGATGATCCTGAATCCACAAATTACGTATCTCCCAATAAGTGTCAGAATAAAATTCACGGTTTTCCGCCAATTCAAAATGAGTGGCGGCCTGATCGTAATCTTCCTGATACATATAACATTTTGCCAATTGATCATTGCCAAGCTTGGAAATCTGATTCAGCATCAGAACGTCTTCCCACTGCTCGGCGGCCTCATCGTACTGACCTTCTTCAAAAAGGTTTAACCCCCGGTAAATACCCTTGGCGTAATCCGTCGGCATGTACGAAAGAAGATAGCCCTGTTCGCTGTCCACGGTATAAATCTCTCCCCGTGAATTGACGGCGATGGATTCCAAACTGGAATACAGTCCGATGATGTCTTCATCGCTTGTGCCGCCGAAACTGAATATGAAATCACCGTATTTCGAATAAACATCAATGTAACCTTCGGACACAGACGATGTGAAAATAATTCCGTCGCGGTTGACATAGACATCGGTCATCTGTTCTGTACGATTGTAGATGCCGGAAAAAAGATTGCTGCCGCTTGTGCTGTGTTTCTTCAGACGGTTTTCCATGGTCTGGGAAGATGTCGTCGAATATAAAATCCCTTTTCGGTCCACGAACACATTGGAAAAGGGCGAAGGCAACTTCACACCACCCATCTCCTGTCCAAAAAGATCATAGAAAAACTTGCGAATTCTCTCCTCCGGGGAATAATAGACATCATTCGAAGCGAAATACCCCAAAAACTCCCCGGAATAAGAAAGTTGCAAGACACCGTTGGGGTCACCTTCGCCAACCACGTAGATGTTCGCATTGTCATCCACCGCGATTTTCTTGGGTTTGAACTGTGATGCCACATATGCCCGTGATTCGGGTCTTTCTATTGTTTGGACGTGCTGACCTTCGTCATCAAAATGAAAGATTTTGTTGGCCTGCGGATCAGCAACAAAAAGGTGGTCCTCCGCATTGATCGCAATCCCCGTCGGAGTCAAAAAATCCGGATGGGTGATTTGATCGACGATGGAACCGATCGTCGGATCGTAGATGACGATGCGGGCTTTCGACGCATCGCCGCCCGCATCATAATCCACAATATAGAGTAAATCATCGGAATCGAAAAACAAGTCCTGCGGAGACAGTAAACCCAGATTGAGTTTATATTGATCGGAGAGGTAAGCATCCTGGGTGATGATCAATTCGCCTTTGGTCGACAGGGAATATGTATGTGTCGTGTTTGACGATGCATATCCCGTGTTCATGCCTGAGAACGCGAGTGTCGCCAAAAGCAAACCCAATATCAATATCAATCCTTTTTTCATGGATGCCTCCTTTCTACTTGACTCCCGAATGACTCATGGTGTCCATCACATGATTCTGCATGATGATGAAAATGACGAGGTTCGGCACAAACATGATCAGACCGGCGGCTGCCGCCATGCCCTGACCCGCAACCGTGATTTCCAACGTTGAAGTCAATGTTGACATGTAAAACGCAAAGGTCTTCTTCAATTCGGAGTTAATGTAAAATTGTGATGTAATCAAGTTTGACCACGTCGCCTGAAATGTGAGAATCGCAACGGTCGCCAAAGCAGGTTTGGTCAACGGTACAACGATTTTACGGATGATGTAAAAATCACTGGCACCATCCACCCGGGCGGCCTCAATGATTTCATCCGGCAGTTGGTCGATGAATTGTTTCATCAAAAACAGACTGACCGGCATGGCAAGGAGCGGCAGAATATGGGCGGCCAAGGTATCGAGGATACCCATGTTTACAATGACGAGAAACGTTGGTATCGACACGGCAATCGGCACAAACATCAGTGCGGCCTGATTGATGTTGAACAAGGTTTGTCTGCCTTTGAAACGTTTTTTTGACAAAGCATAACCGGTAATCATGGTCAGTGTCAGATTGACAGATATCGCAATAACCGCAACCAAAACGGAGTTGAAGAGATACACAGTCAACGGAATCCCTGTTTCGCCGGCCGTCATGATCAACATATTAAAATTCCGTAATGACGGCTTTTGCACGAAAAACCGCGGCGGAAACAGCATCAATTCGTCCAAAGGCTTGAGCGCCTGTGAAAAAATGTAAAAAATCGGCAGTAACATCACAGCCGCGATTGGGACCAAAATCAGATAAAATTTGATCTGTGAGCGATGGAATTTTTTAGGATTGATATGTGTACCCTTCAGACTCATAGTTGTCCTCCCATCAATCGCTGCCGAACAAAATCTTGCTCACCCGCGTAAATGCAAACACTATCAGGAACAGAACCACGGAAAGCGCCGATGCATAGCCCATTTCATATCGCAGGAATCCAAAGTCCGCAATATGATTCACGATCAACGATCCGGAGTATTGCGGCGTTGGGTTGATTCCGGAAAGAAGCACACCGATTTCACCCATGTTGAAAGCATTGACAATCGCCATTACCGCTCCGAACAGCATCTGTGGTTTCATGGCGGGAATGGTTATGTAAAAGATCTCCTGAAACCTGTTCTTCATCCCGTCGATGCGTGCGGCTTCATAAAGCTCGGGGTTGATGTTCAGAATACCGGCAAGCATTGCCAAAAAACCAATTCCCATACTGCTCCACAATGACACGATGATCATGATGTTCAACAAATAATCGGGGGATTGCAAAAATTGAATCGGCTGTTCAATGAAATCATAATGTAACAAGAACGCATTAAAATAACCTGTCTCACTACCATTGAAAAGGGAACGCCACAAAATGGTCACCAAAATGGCGCCGACCATCGATGGTGTGTAAAGCAACAGTGACAGATATTTTCTGGGACCTCTCTGCAACTGCGCGAGCATCCAGGCCATCAAAAAAGACAGAGCAAAACCCCCGGGACCGACAATAAAAGCATATTTCAATGTGTTCGGGATGATGTTTCTCACAAACGGCTCATCACCGGTCAACATGTAAACATAATTGTCAAAACCTGCGAATTCCGGCGGGTTGATTGTGTCAAAATATGTGAAAGACAAGGAAAATGCAATCAATATCGGAACAATGATAAATCCGAGGAAAATGAGAACATAAGGCAATACAAGCATGACCGATGACAAAATGTTTTTTTGCTTCTTGGTCACGGGGAAAAGAAAATCATGCTTCATCATCTTCGCCCTCCCCTGCTTCTAGTTGCTGTCGGATCCATTCCAGATCGGCGATGCGATAGGGTTTAATCATGATGCCATTTTCCAAATATCCAAACTCAATCATCTTCCGTTCGATTTCACGGTTCATGTCTGTGACAACATCATCAATCGCCACACGTGCCGACTGGTTTTCGAACACCATTTTGTTCCAAATATCGGATATGCCGCGCTCCACAAGATATTGTCCGGGTGTGCGCGGGACATCACGGATCCAATGGATCTGGCTCATGATGACCGCTTTGTCGTCAGCCGGTATCGCCAACTCCTCAATGGCATTATAATTTGCTGAAAGCCACAAGAATGTCGGTCCATACGTTGATTGCATGTTTCTCGCAAACTCAATTTGGGTGTCTGTTGAAAGCCACCATTTGAAAAAAGTCCATACATCATCAATGTGCTTGGAATCATTGAATATGATGCCGCCCATGCCATTTCCGACATACCACCGGTTCATGTCGCCGGTATCCGAATCTACATAGGCAGGCGTCGGAGCCAATTCCCATTTGCCTTCGATTTCAGGTGCGGAATTGGATATGGTCACATAATCGTTGAAATTGATGATTCCGATCGGCAGGGAATTATAGCGGAATTCGTTATAAAAGGACGGAACCTGTTCGGGAACGGAATAAGTCGTGAAAAGATCGCCTAAGAACTGCAAAGCTTCCACGGACGCCCGATCATCCAAACTGACATTCAAACCATTCTCCGTATAAATCTGACCACCATATTGGTAGATCAGCGGCACGGTCTGATAAAACCATTTAGTGCTCGGTCCTCCCGCCGTCGGATAATAGAAATTCATGTCATAGCGTTGCAACTGAGGCAAAAGACCCAAAACATCCTGCCAAGTGTCGGGGACGGACAAATCCAGTGACGAGAAGATATCCTCCCGATAGATGATCGCATTGAAATTCAATGTTTCCGGCATGGCATAAACACCTTCATTGAAGGTGTACGGAACCATGGCACCCGGTACAAATTTATCGCCCGCATACGTCCAGAAATCATCAAACTGCGTGAGGTCATACAAAGCCCCACGGATCGCTAGATTATAAGGGACATACGAAGGGAGGCCGAAGGCCGCATCGGGGGTCACGTCGCCCGCACTGGCCAACACGAGTTTGTCAACATTCGGCATGACCGAAAAATCAACACGTATGCCGGTTTGCGGGGTAAAGAGCGAATCAGAGATTTTCTGCATCGCATCCACATGTGTCGTCGAACGTCCGACCCATATCTGTAAGGCTTCTGAATTTTCGTCATATTCATAATACTTGTCGGCGGAAAGCGATACGACAAATTCCTCAAACACAACACCGATACGTTTGAAAATGGACACATTTTTCGGTGTCACACGCCCGTTCGCCAGATGGATTTGATTCAACGACATATTTTGCTCTTCCATGAAACCGATGGTATCGCCCAAATATTGGTTGACTGAACTCGATCCGCTGTAAAGCTGATCAACATATAAAGGTAATTCATCGGGTTTTTCACTAATGTCATCAATCGCTTCAACGGCCAAGTTCAAAAACGATAGCTTACTCGATAAATCTTGTTTCTCGGAATATTGTGACAATTGCAGGATGTTGTATTTCAGAATCGTCTCATAAGCCTGCAAATAATCGACGGTTTCCGGAAAAACTTTCGTGAACTCCCATGTCCGATCCTCGACAATCACATTTCCGGTGACCTTTCGAATATCAAGCGCAAACGCATTGATATGATTGATGATGACCTGCATGTCATTGATGCGTTCAGATAATCTTGCGGTGTCCGCAGTCAGGGATATCACATGGCGCCCTTCATCCAGAAAAAAGGAAAACGTATCGTCCTTGTCCGACAAGGTCGTCATTTCCCATGATTTGTCCGTGGCTTCGATCATGATGGATTTCGCTTCCTCAAAGGGCACTTGCCCATCAATCCTTACGGTGCGAAAAACATTGAAGTCAGCAGAATCAGTTGCGTAATACAACGATAATTCATAGAGACCGGACACCGGAACATCAACTTCGTAAAAGAGGGTCTGACCGGGTTCTTCCCAAGCTTCAACAACATTGATTTTTTTATGGCGGGCATCAAACGGTGCTACCGAAGGGGTTTGGCGATTGTCCACCCGAATAAACGCCGAATCCTTCATCATGTAATCGGTCGCCTGCAAGACAATCTCTTGTTCGGGTTTCGCATCATCACTGTGCATCGCGAGATATTGATTATAATCGGGCGTGGGTTGCGGGGCTTTGACGCTTAATTGTCCCAGAATCAAAACCTCGGGTGACGGGTTGCTCACTTCAATCGTGTTGATGCCGGACTCAAGGTAAAAATACAATCCATCCTCGGACACATATCGGTTATCATTGAGCGTCACCGAATGCCAGCCGATCCTAACTTGCTGCGAGGGGCTTAATTCATCCCCGTACCGATCGATTTCGTAATTTTTTGTTTCGTCCTGCCATATGATCGGCAACGTCAACATTTCTGCCTCTTCAAACGGGATCTCCCCGTTGATCTTGACATTCACCAAATAGTTATTCAGGGTGTCCCCGTTCAAAAAGTAATCCATGGCAATCTTATAATAGCCTTCATGCTCCACGACGACATCATAAATCGCCTGTTGTCCTTCTTTCACAAGAACGGCTTGTCGGTCGCCATCCGAGTGTTGGTCACTTATGTTACCTTGAGAAAGGGAAACATCACCGTCATTGAGTGTGTAATCAATGTCCGCGTAATCCACATAGTCAACATAGGGATTCTCCCCCAGATCATCCACCAAATACTGATATGCGTCGCGATAGGACTCCGTATCGACCTCCGATTCATATTGATCGAGCCGGCTTCTGTCAAAACCAATGATCAGCATCGCAACGATGCCGATGATCACGGCGAAAAATACTGTTTTTAAAATTCTTTTTTTCATGATGTTCCCCCCATAAACCCAAGGATTGTTCTAGTCAGTCGCCGAATCGCTCATCGCCTTCGGCATAACCATAATGGGTGATCAGAGAATCTTCGACTTCCTGCCAGGCCATATCAAGCCGGTCATTGAAAAGGTCGGTCCAGGGATCCAACTTGGAATAAAAAGTGTCAAGCCATGCGGGATCCTCGATGGTAATGTCACCGATTTCATAGAAATACCAAAATTCCTCAAAGATCATCTCACGTGTTTCCGTGGTTTCATCGGTATAAAACCAGGGATAGATTTTATCACTGATGGCTTTGACGTCACCGGAGCGGATGATGTCCAACATCGCTTCGAAACCGGGTTTGTCCTCATAATAACTGTTGCTTCCGATCTGATACCAATAATCCATCTGTTCATCAAAAAGTTCTCCAGTGGTCACCGGCAGACTCGCATCTGCCGCGCCGGTCACGACATTGACTTGACCTTCGGTTGATGTTTCACCGTATTCCTGGGTTGCACGCGCTTCCCGGGCTCTTGAATCAGCGATCATGAAGATGGCAAACTCATAGGCCACGTCCATTTTCTCTTTTTCCTCGACGCTGCATTCGGGGTCGCCGTCGTCGTTGCAGTAATTATACACACCCAGGGGATCGGTGACCGTTGAGATCGTTGTTTCCCTTTCATTGTAACCCGGGAACGGATACACATCAAAACCATCCGGTCCGGGCATGCTGCTGTTATGTTGCGCGAATGTATCCAAATACCAAGGATCTTCGGGGTACACGGTCACAACTCCGTCTGAGAATGCATCAGGGGCCCAGGTCACATGTTCGTCTTGATAATCTTCTTCGTGGGCATAGAATTGATAGTCATTCCATTCTTTCATGCCGTCCGCGAAGAATTGTCGGACCTCTTCCGTGTCCAAATCCACATAACTATTGTCATAAAGATCGTCATAGATGAACATTTGTTTTGCCCAAGTGCTAGGTAATGCCCCCAACCCGCTGTAACCATCGGCCTGCCCTTCGCCGTTCATGACGAGGTCGCTGAAATCATCGAAATCCCAACTGGGTTGAACTTCCGGTAAGAATTCATCCTGAATAATGTTCTGGTTGATATACATACCATGCGGGATGAAGTAGCCGGGCAATGCGGCCTGCATGCCAAAGTAGTTGGCCTGCTCCATCAATCCCGGGTTCAGCTGTTGGTATAACTCATCATCCTCATAAACGGATAAATCAGCCAAAACACCTTGTTTCAACAGTTGAACGGTGTCAATGATTGAAAACACAGAAGGATAACTCCCGTATTTATCTTTATAATTGCTTAATTCCTGATCCCAGAAAACGCCGCCGTCATCCGGCCCCGCTTCCTTTCCGAGATAATTAATCTTGACGTTCGGATAAATCTCGTTGAAAGCTTTGGCAGTCGCATAAATCGATGCCACTTTTTTGTTGGTCAAATCTTCTGCAGTGAAGTTTTGATGTCCGATATCTTTATAATGGATGCCATTGCCTGCCCACGTCATCAATGATATTTCGGCAGTCACATCGGTATCCAATCCGTCATTCCCTCCACAGGCAGTGATGACGAACGCAAATATCATCATCATCAAAACAATGATCATTCGTTTCATAACAATCTGTCCTCCTATTCGTTCATCGACAAATCAAACGTGAGACATCATATTTTCAGTCCGTCGACAAAAATGAAAAACCAAAGGGACAAGCACCTAGGTACTTGTCCCGGATGAATCGTAACAATGATACCTATTCAATCAATTCTTGGACGACAACGTTATCAATATAAACGGTCGTTACGGTTTCATCGCCTTCAATTGATCCCAGTTCAAATGTAACAACACCATCTGTCGTGTCTGCTTCCGACACAGTGAATGTGTAAGTGTAAGTCTGCATATCTGTTGTCAATTCGAATACTTCGTAATCATCGCCATAAATCGTAAACCAAGGTGCCGTATCGAGTAAGACACCGACTTGGGAGGCCATGCTTCTGGCTTCGTCGGCGCGTGCATCAAAGGAGACTTGATAGGTTTTACCGTTCTCATAAGTCAATCCGCCTTGATGCATACGTGGTGAAGCAGGTCCCCAGGAAACTGCGGTCATCTCAATGACCATTTCGCCGTTTTCGGCAGTGACATTTGCAGCGCCGCCTTCAAATTCACCTTTTTCCCAACCAGTCAATTCGTTCGTCTCAAAATCACCGTTGTCAATCATGTTATCACCGGCAACCGGTTCTCCTTTTTCGATCGTAACGGTGGAAATCTTCATTGCGCTCAAATCGTTGCTGTTGGTGACCGTGTATGTCAGTGTGCATTCGATGCCTCCGACAGTCACGACACCGTCTTCGAGGTTAAGGCAATCAGTGCCGTCAACTTCGATCTGGTCGGTGATGTCCCCGTCGATTTCATCCGTCGCAGTGACACCTTCCAACGGGTCGAACTCATCCCCGGCGGTCAATGTCACAAAGGATTCGATTCCCGACAATGTCGGAACGGTCGGTTCGACGGTTGTGGTCGTTTCACCGCATGCCGCCAAGAACACGACAAACAATAACGATAACAATAAACCCGTAATCTTTTTCATTTTAAAATTCCTCCAAAATATATTTTTTTGTTTCTTATGCGTTATTCTTCATCACTTTGCATCAAACCGGTACCTTGGTAAACACGGACATAATCGATTATCATTTCAGCTTCCGTCAAATCAGTGTCAATGCCTTGTGAGCCTCCCCAGGTACCGCCAAAAGCGATGTTCATGATAAGGTAAAACTCTTGATTGTACGGCCAGATTTGCCAATATTCATCTTCTTCCAGTTGACTGAAAGAATCAACTTGGAACTTATATTCAAAATACTCCTGACCATCGACATACCAGACGATTTTGTCCGGCAACCATTCCACGGAGTACACATGATATTCCGTTCTTGCGTTTTCCACATGAATGGAACCGCCGCGATGTGTGCCTGCCATACCATTATATAATTTAGTGTGGATGGTACCATGGACCATATCCGGATCATATCCGACATGTTCCATTATGTCCAGCTCACCGCTGCTGGGCCAACCACCGTACACATCATATTGGGGCATCATCCAAAATGCAGGCCATGTTCCAAGTCCCGAGGGCAAAATCGCCCGTATCTCGATTTTTGCATACTTCCAAAAATCTTTGTCTTCCGTCGTCAGTTTTGCAGAGGTATAATTACGATTATCGTAATCTTCTTTCAAAAGGCGGATCGTGAGTGCTCCATCGGAAACATAGGCATTTTCTTCACGATCGGTGTAATATTGGATTTCGTTATTTCCGAATCCCCAGCCACCGGTCTCCAAGTTCCATTTGTTACTGTCAGGCAGACCTTCATAATCGAATTCATCAGAAAAAACCAGTTCGTATTCGCCAATGTCATAATCAGCCAGTTCGTCCCAGAAACTCGTGATGACAATCGATAAATCTTCGGAGGTTCTGACACCTGCGTTGTTAATCACATTATATGTGATCATATACGTCCCGGATTCGGTAACCTCATTAGATGAGTCAAGGGGAAGCTGGTCAACACCCGTGATAAAAATTGAATCCGTGATGTTTCCGTCGACCGGATCGAAAGCGACTATCCCATCGTATGGATCGTAAACGTCACCAACCCTTAATTCAAGCGTGCCGTCCTCCGGCAACCCCTGGATATCCGGAGAATAATCCGATCCATCCGGTTGACTGTCTTCACACGAAACCATGACAAAGGTTGTGAGTATCATTAAAAAAACAATTAATATTTTACGTTTAGATCGCAAAATGTTGGCTCCTTTCGGATAATCAGTATATTATAAAAACCGATTTCTTTGTTATACGCTTACATTATACATATACCAGAACTATTTGTCAACATCATAAATCATATTATCATAGGAAATAGGGCTCTAATGAACGTTTGTGGAGATTTTCATCTATATTTGTGGATGCAATGAACGAGCAAAAAGCGCGCGTTTTCGAAAACGTTTATATATTTGGCACTGATGAAATCTCAGACTGAATTATATCGAACTTCTTGCGATAAATTGTGGTTTGATGCGCAATTCTCCGAAATCCGGATTCTTCTCTTGATTCTCAATGCTAGCCAACAAATACTTGGCGGCTTCAACACCTATCTTCTTTTTGTTTTGTTTCATTGTGGCCAACGGCGGTTGATAATACTTGGCGAAGGGTATGTCATCAAAACCTATGATGGCGATATCACCCGGAATATCGATACCGTTTTCGATTAATCGCCGCATGACACCGAACGCGATGTCATCCGAACCGACAAAAATACCCGTGGGCGGTTTGTCCATCTGCAACACTTTCCCCGCAGTGCGATAACCGGCTTCAAATGTGAAATACTCCGAAACCCAGATCAAATCTTCATCTTCGGAAAGACCTACCGCTCGCAAACCTTTTCGATAACCCATGATACGTTCATAGCCCGCAATGCTTTGCTCAGGTCCTGCGATATGCGCAATACGTCTGTGCCCTCTTTCATATAGTTTTTGTACGGCAAGGCTAGCTCCATAAATGTTGTCCGTCATCACGGTATAAATACGATCGCTGACGAGATCGGTGGTCACACAGGGAATGTCACTCTCAATCAACTCTTCCAATTCTTCGTTACTCGGTTCGGAAACAACGATAAACACGCCATCGATCTGCTTATATCGACAAAATTCCAAATATGTCATTTCCGTTTGTCCCAAATTCCGGATTACAAACGTTATTTCATAACCCCTTGTCTCGACATAATCCTTGAATGCTTGAATCACGCTGGAAAAAAAATGGTGTTCCAGGCCGATGTTCAGGTTTTCTGAATATATGATCCCAATCGAAAAAGATCGTTTGGTCTTCAATTGCGATGCACTGGCGCTCGGAATATACCGGACCTTGTTTGCATAGCGGATGATTCTTTTTCTGGTTTTCTCACTGACCCCTTTCACGCCATTCAAAGATTTTGAAACCGTGCTCGGGGCAACGTTCAGTTCTTTTGCGATGTCATAAATTGTTTTCTTCATATTCTCACCTATCCACAATCATTTTATATAACCATTATATCATAGCAGCAAACTTGATTGTCACATGTTTTGAAAGCAGAAAGATGGTTGCTGTCAGGCAACCATCTCTGCGGTTCAAAATATGAAAATCTATAAAAAAATAAAAAGGAGAACTTTGTCATTCGGTGAATAAACTTTTAATTATGTGAAAGCATTCACCCATCCAAACCATGTCATCGTTATTCATGATTCTTCATCACATATTTCAAATAAAAGTGTTTCTTTATCACGTATATACAAAAGTTATTTTAAGATTTCCGGGACGGAGAAACAATCCCCGCCCGGAAACAAATATGTTTACGATGTTGATTCATTTGTCAACCAGCGCATCTGTTATCCATGATAGACTAAATAGTCACATAGAGAGACAACTTGACATGATTGAAAAATGTTGGATGTTTATTTACTCTGTGCTGTCGAATGATCCGTCTGTGATTATATCCGTGCCCGGAATCACATCGGTCCCATCGGTCTCTTCAAAACGGATATTATCAAATGTCACGGACGAACGGAAAACGGTATTTCCTGCAACATCAATTTTCAACATGGCCAATTCCGTGACGTCCGTCTCAGAATCAATGGTAAAGTCAACGGTGTAAGTGTCCATGCTTTCCGTGATGCTGACATCTTCGCTGTGATAAGGAACCCAGGTATCGCTTGAATCCATGTAACCAACCTGAACGACGATGTTATATGTCTCTCCACTTTCCAGTTCCGGGCTCCAATAAGAAGCGTCAAAACTGATTCGGTACGAACTATCATTTTCAAGTTCGAACACACCTTTATTTTCTTCGCCTGCGGCATTGTCCAAAGCAAGATCGTCCTGAATGAGGGAAATCGCATCTTCGGACATCAAACCTTGTCGAACTTTCCTGACCATGTCCACGACCATCTGGCCTTCTTTGACATACATGGTTGCATGGGTACCCCGGCCGAAATTATATATTCTCCAAGGTTCCATCAATTCAACCAATGGATCGGTGATGACAATCCTGGTTTGTGCCTCAACGGTGTGACCATCTGAATCAGTGACGGAATAATTGAATACCCAGTCACCTTTTATGGTGTCGTCAAACGTCGTTTCTTCATCCGGGCCGACCACGGTCATCGTCACATTATCAGTGATATCGCCGTCTTCCACATCGAGTGCGGTCACGTTTTCTTCGGGATCGAAATCAGCTTCGCCGACCTCATAGTCACGAATAAGTTCCCCGACTTCGAGCATGGGTTCATAATCGGTCTCGAGTTGGTTCGTGTTGGCCACTTCAATGTTATCCAAATAAACGGTTGTGTCGATACCGACGGAATCGCCGACATCCCCGAATTCAAAGAGTAAACCGCCGTTTTGGTTATCGGTTTCCATGTAGAAAAGATATTCGTAGGTTTGCCATTCGGTTGTCAGATAAAAGACTTCGGAGTCCCCGTCAAGGAAGTCCGTGTAATAGGGAGATTCATCAAGTATTTCGCCAACCTGCAGATGCAATCCTTTTCCTTCCTCATCGGCTTTTGCGTCAAAGGAGATGACGTAGAAGTTGCCTTGTTTAAACGGCATGCCCATTTGTGTGATTCTGGGTTCCCAGGAATTTTCTCCGGAAACAACATCGATTTCCGCAACACCGTCAACGACGGACGTAGAAATCGAAGCCATGCCTGCAAAATATTCGTCCCAACCGCTCATATCCTCATCGAAAGAGCCGTTAACGACCATCGGACGCACTTCTTCAATCTTAATATTGTCAAAGAACACATCACAATCAATGTCTTCTGAATCTGTCATGTTACCTAACTCAAACAGCAAGCTGCCGTTTTGGCTATCGATGTTCATGTCAAACTCGAAAGTATACGTTTCCATGGTGGTCGACAGGTAATACGTTTTTGTGTTACCGTCCAGAAAATCGACAAACCAAGGTGATTCTGTCAACACTTCTCCGACTTGGACATGCAACCCTTTGCCTTCCACGCTGGCTTTAGCATCAACTGTGATACGATATGTTTTGCCGTTTTCAAACGGGATGCCGGCGCTGCTAACCCTGGGTTCCCACGGGTTGTTACCGGACACAACGGACAACTTCATCATGCCGTCCTCATGGGTTTTGGAGATGGTTCCTCCCCCGTCTTCATGAACATCCCAATCATCGACTGCTTCACTCGAATCAAAGTCGCCGCCAATCAAAAGGTTTTCACGCACGACAGTGACTAAACGATCGGACGTAACCGTGTTATCATCGGAATCGGTAACCGAATATACGATCGTCCATACACCCGCGATGGTCGGATCGAAAGTTTCTTCGTCGTTCGGGCCTGTCACTGTCACATTAATCTCATCCGTCAAATCGCCATCTTCGTCATCCGAAGCCGACACACCTTCCATGATGTCGAAATCAAAGTCATCCACCAATTCAACATCATTCGTGCCACTGATCACAGGTGCGTGATCAGGAATTTCCTCGATGGTAACATCAATGGTTTCATGCGCGACGACCGAACCAACTGTCGCATCATAAACAACAACGCATGATCCTGCTTCTGATGTGTCCAACATCCCCTCATTAATCGAGCAATTGGAATTCACTTCCATTTGATCGGTGTAATCCACACCGTCATCACCCATTGCACTGATGCCGTCGAGCAGATCCACTTCATCCCCAACTTGGACATTCAAGTCTTCAAGTCCGGATATCGTGATCACCGTTAATTCTGACACTGTTGTTTCAGTCTCGATTCCATTACAAGCCGAAAAAGTAAAGAGTGTCAACAGAGCCACGAGAACAACTAACCATTTCTTCATTGCATTTCTTCCTCCTAAAAAAATTGTAAACGCTTAACACATCTTTAGTATAACTTATTTCGAAAACGTTTGCAAGGGGATTTTTTAAATCATTTATTTAAATTATCATAAGCGAACTATCGCTATATACGGTCATTTATAGAAGTGAAATATAAATCATTTATTGAGGTTCCATAAAATATCAATGTCATCGGTTTCTTTCGTTGCAAAAAAAGACAATCCAATGATTGCCTTTTTAGATCCCTTTGTCAAGCGCATATGGCGCATCAATCGTAATCATGAATGGGCATCCTATGTCAACTCAACAGTACTCTTCCCGATGATCAGACGAGGTGATATCTTTTTAATTTTGGGACTTAGTGGTTTCTCACCGTTCATGAGTTGAATCAAAATGTTTGCGATATGGGAACCTATGCTGTTGGTGTCTTGTCGCACCGATGTCAATGTCGGCGTTATATATTGGTTGAGTCTGGTTCCGTCAAACCCAACAACCGAAAAATCACCAGGACAACGATATCCTTTTTCGTCGATGGCCCGAAGAGCTCCCATGGCCTGTAAATCAGATGCGCAGAGCACTGCTGTCGGGGGAATGTCCAGCACAATGAGACGACTCATTGCTTGGTATCCACCCTCAAACGAAAATGCATCGCCATCCGAAAGATATTCGCTTTTGTAATCAATGTCATACTCTCTCAACAAATTGGTATATGCCGTCATTCTTTGTCTCCCCGGCAGTGTGATACTTGAACCATATATATGAGCGATACGATAATGCCCCAGGTTAAAAACATGTTCAAATGCCAATCGCATTCCCATTTCATTATCGGTGGAAACGTTATGAACCGATGAACTGAGATGATCGAACACAACACACGGAATATCGCTGTCACTCAATTCCTGATACTCTTCGGAATCATAATCCGTCACAATGACAAAAACCCCGTCCACACCCTTTCTTTTCGCGTGTTCAAGATAACTGCTCATTTTTGTCTGCCCGATGTATAATGACAAGATCATGATATCATATCCTGCGTTTCCCACTTCCTTCTTAAATGAATCCAATACTTCCGCAAAAAGGGGATGCTGCAAACCGATGCCGCTGATTTCATCCATCACAACACCGATAGTCCAGGTTTTTTTCGTTACCAAGCCGCGAGCCTGAAAATTTGGGACATATCCCAGGCGTTTTGCAATACGTTGGATGGAGAGACGTGTTTCGGCATTGACGTCGGAATATCCATTCAATGCTTTTGACACTGTCGTGACCGAATAACCTGAAGCCTTCGAAATATCTTTTAATGTGACCATCGTTTCAAATCCTTCCAAACTATGTATCCAAGCAGGATATCAACATGCTCATCCAATTATGATATGAATATATATATGTATTATATCATTATATCGCATAATATGAAAATGCCACATTCAAGTCTTTGCAAGATCATTGATCATGAAAAAAGCATAAGCATCCCGGATGTTTTTAAGAAAAACCGGTTTTCTTAACCGATAGGTTGAATTCTATGTTAAAATACATGATGAGGTGGCTTATGCGAATTGTGAAACGGTTTGAATACAAATATCTTATGAGTTACAAAGATTATCACATGTTGCAATCCAAGATATCGCCATTTTTGATAAAAGACCGACACGACCAAAAAGGGCGGTATCCTGTAAACAGCATCTATTTTGACGATCTATGTTTTCATGGCGCCGCGGACAAAGCATTCGGAAACCAACAACACCAAAAATATCGGATCCGATATTATCGGAACCCAAAGCTAAAACGTTTGGAATGCAAAGAAAAAACCGGTTCTGATTCCACAAAATACTCAACGGAAATCACTGAGGAAATCGCCGGTCATCTACTTGAACCGAATTTGGACATCTTGCATGACAATTTCAATGATCCACTCATCCGTCGCTTCACTCTCGATCACATGCTTAAACATCTAACACCGCAGTTTTATGTGTTTTATGAAAGAGAGGCCTACCGCGACAAAACCAATAATTTCAGATTGACTTTCGACCACAACATTCAAGGTTCGCGTTATAAGGACGATTTATCACTGACACAACCGGTCATCCGACCGAATCAACTCATCATGGAACTCAAATATGAACATCATTATCCCAAACATATCAAACACATCCTTAATCAGTTTAAGATGACTCATCTGGCTGTTTCGAAATATTTTCTCGTTTTCGATCAATTCAATTATTAGGAGGCTTCCCATGTCAATCCGCGATTTCTTTACCCAAGATCTTTATCATTTTTACAATCCGGATAACATCGATCCGCTATGGATCATCTTCAACCTTATCTGTGTTTTTTTGTTGGGACTTGTCATTTTATTCACTTATAAGCGCAGTTACCAAACAACGGTGTACAACCGCAGTTTCGCGGTTGGGTTGCCTGTCGCGGCAATGGTCACTTCCATTGTCATCGTCAGTGTGTCCACCAATATCATTCTTGCGCTCGGTATGGTCGGTGCATTATCCATCATCCGGTTCCGCACCGCACTGAAAAACCCTTTCGACACCGTCTTCATGTTTTGGGCGATTGGTCTTGGCATCACGGCGGGTGCGGGTTTGTTGTTGATTTCAGTGATCTCCACGTTTGCCATCGCCATTGTCATCTACATCCTCATTCGCATTGAAATCTTTGTTTCTTCATATTTTGTCATCATCCGGGCCGATGACGCCGGAAAAGAAGAGAAAATCCTCAATAAAATCAAAAGCATTTATGGAAAATACACGATGCGCAATAAAACGGTGAAGCGTGCGCAACTTGATTTGACTCTGGAAGTTCGCAGCAAAGCGGATAAATCCGAATCGGTCAACAAAATCCAGGACATCGATGGTGTCAAGAGTGTGATTCTTCTAAGCCATCAAGGTGATTATATTGCGGACTAAAAGTCTTCTATGGATGAAACGAATCGTTCTAATCGGCATCCTTGTGATTGCATTGGCATTAACGGAAGCCCTCACTGAACAATCCATGTTTGTGCACCTCCCCGATGATCAACACATCGATGACAATATCGCATCCATGTATGAACAAGCGGCGCCGATAGATAAATCTTTGTATGAAAGTAATGAAGAGGCTTATTTGCGACTTTTTGACAACTCTGTCCGCCATACATTTATCGTCCGATTCACGCATGAAGAATGGAACGGCATGATTGAAGACATGAAATCCTATCATGATTCTTTCGGCAGTTACCGTTCGAATAACTACCGAAAGGTTGACATCACATATCGTGATGATGACAAAGAAGTCATGATCCACGATGTCGGTTTTCGTTCAAAAGGAAGCAATTATTCACGTGATATCCCTCTTGACGACAATGGAAGCCCAGTCCCATTCCATTTCATGCTGAAATTCAATGAAACCTTTGATTATGCAGCTGGGTCAACCAAGTATGACCTTTTGAGAAAACGTGATGTTTTTGAACTGGAGAATCTCTATTTCAAATGGAACAACCAAGAGGATGCATCATACTCCAATGAACTCTATGCGATGCAGTTGATGGAAAATGCGGGCGTCATCGTTCCTCGTTCTTCTTTTGCGGAGGTCCAGATATGGATTGATGACGCTTTGGTCATCAATACCCTCTATCACATGTTTGAGGATATCGACGATGAATTTCTCAAAAAAAGATTCACAAACCATCGCCCGGATGTCGGCAATCTTTACAAAGTCATCCATCCCGGTTCTCTCCATCCGATCACCGATCTTTCCGATGTCGGCATCCGCGATTGGGCCATCAATGAACGTCCGACTTATGGACTGGAAACAAACACACTCAATCCCGACTATTGGGATTTGATCACTTTTTCCTATATCAGCACCATATCCGATCCCCTAAGAAAAAAACTGATTCTCAACCAAATTTTTGACATCGACCGATTTCTGGAAGCCATGGCCGTCAATGTGCTCATCGGCAATCCCGATGATTACCGAGGAAATCTTAATAACTATTATTTGTATTTCGATAAGAATGGACAGGCCACATACATCCCTTATGACTTGGACAACTCCATGGGAAGCGGTTGGGGTGGAGAACCTGCATTCATCGATCATACATTGGGAAATGACATCTACACGTGGGGACATTTCATAAACAATCCGCGACCGATCCTTTGGGACACAATCGTCAGCTACGAAGAATACAGGGTACAGTTTGAAAACAATCTCATGGATTTGATTGAAGATGGTCAGTTCTCCGCGGAGTCCTATCATGAATTGGTCCATACCGCGCAATCTTTGTATGGCAATTTAATCAACATCGAAAACGATAAAACGTATTTTATCGGGATGAAAACAAGTCAGGTCATCGAGGATGTTTACCATTATCGCAACCAACGAACCGATGAATGAAAAAAGACAACCATTCGCATTTGGCTGTCTTTTTTGATTGGTTGGATGTCGCACTCAAATCACAAAATTGCCGTCTTTGAAGATTTGTATGGTTTCACCGTTTTTCTTTTTGCCGGTGACTTCAAGGTCTTTGCTTCCGAACATGAAATCCACATGGGCCATGGAGTTGTTGTAACCGTGTTTCTGGAGTTCTTCCATCTCCATCTCGGTGCCGCCCTTGATATTCATCGGATAGGCTCTGCCGAGTGCGAGATGGCAAGAGGCGTTTTCGTCAAACAAGGTGTTGAAAAACAGGATGTCGGCTTTGGAGATCGGCGAGTCGTAACTGATCAGGGCGACTTCACCGAGATAAGAACTTCCTTCATCGTATTCCAAAAGGTTCGTCAGACTGTCCTTGCTTTCCTTGGCATCGTAATCCACAACTTTGCCGTCTTTGAATTCCAACCAGAAATCTTCGATGAGGTTCCCCTGGTAATCAAGCGGTTTCGTGGCGACGACTTTGCCGTTGACTTTGTGTTTGTGCGGCATGGTGAAATTTTCTTCGGTGGGGATGTTCGGATTGAAATCAACACCGTCGGTCGTTGTTTCCTTGCCGCCGGACCACACATGGTTGTCCGCAAGGCCGACGGTCAGGTCAGTGCCGA
>JAGYMP010000244.1 GCA_018400565.1 Bacilli bacterium
TTTGCGAAAGCCCGAATTTATCAATCAATATTTTGGCGACGATATTATCATATGTCTGCCAAAACAAAGAAATAAAGAAAAAAGCGACGCCGACATAAAAAACCCGTTTGACATTCAGTTTCATTAAGCCACCCCACAAAAAAGTTCGTTATATTCATTATAGCATGCAAAATAAAAAACCGACGGGAGAAAATAAAAATCGTCGGTTTGTGCTTATATGAAAGGTGGCTTAAGTCACAATTTTACTGGCCAGATACCTTGCGGCAAGTTCGTTGTATTTATTGGCTTTGAGTGATGCTTTGGTTAACTCATCAGTTGCCGACCGCACCTTGATATACAATGTTTTCATGGTATGGAACAAAAGATAGAGTCCCGACAAAAACAATACACCCGCACCGACATAGATATAATTGGTATAGGCCACAAGCGATGGGTATTGTGTCGGAACGTCAATCAAAACGCCAAATCGAAGCACGGCGGCCATCCCAATTCCCAACACCATCAAAAAAACACCGAGCAAACGAATGAACCATCGATAGCGGATACCCTCGACGTAATACTCAAATCGGTGGATCGAATCAAGATCAATTGCGTTCATTCTCTGTTGACGGGCTTTTCTTCCTTTGACAAGGCTCATCCCTTTGGTCAGAAAAATGAGACGCCTTGTCGTCAACAGGATTTTACACAGGCCCTCTTTGGCCTTCAACTTCGTGAAATTCTTGACAACATCTTCTTTTTCATTAAGCATGATGTTTGCATCAACCGTATTTTTCATGCCCATCCCCCCGATAACTAATTATAATTTTACATGATAAAGTCCCATAATTCAATATGACTGTTAAAATGAACAAAAAAAGATGGCCCGCAAAAAAACGGGCCGTTTGATTTTTATACAGGCTTATAGAATAATTTTGTCGATTCACCGGCCAGCATCGGCACCAAACCGAGCGCGGCGGCGAGAATCAATTCGATTGCCGAAAGGGCCTCGATGCGGAAGACATCCGCAACAGGCGGGATGTAAACAAGCGCCATCAAAAGCCCCATCGAAACAAATATCGCATAATTCAGAAATGTATTTGAGAATGGATTCATCTGATGTAAAAATTTTGATTCGGACCGGGCTGAGAATGAGCGCCATAATTCACCGAACACGATGGTCACGAAAATCATCGTGCGGGCCTGACGCTGAATGTTTTCTGCAGGCAAGCCCTGATCGGCGACGATAAACCCGAGCTGAAAACTCACAAGCGCGGCGACCGCTAGTCCCAGACCCTGGATGAACACTTTCAGCAATGTCTGCTTATCCAATAGTTTCTCATCCGTATCACGTGGTTTTTTCTTCATAATGTTGGGTTCGGGCTCTTCCATGCCGAGTGCAAACGCAGGGAAGGAATCGGTCATCAGATTGATCCACAACAAATGGATCGCCAAAAGCGGGATGATTGTCCATGCTTCCATGAAAAACGCAAAAATCATCGCAAAAAGAATGACCATGATCTCCCCGAGATTACACGAAACGAGATAAACCGTGAACTTACGGATGTTCTGATAAATCGTCCGTCCTTCTTCAACCGCATTGACAATCGAAGCAAAGTTATCGTCCGTCAAAATCATGTTTGAGGCTTCCTTGGAGACCTCGGTTCCGGTAATGCCCATGGCAACACCGATCTCGGCTTGTTTCAATGCCGGCGAATCGTTGACGCCGTCGCCTGTCATAGCGACGACCTCGCCGTGTTTTTGCAAAACTTTGACAATCCGGATTTTTTCTTTTGGGGTCGACCGTGCGAAAACATCACACTTCAAGATGGCTTCTTCAAATTCCTCATCGGACATTTTCGAGGTTTCCTCACCGGAAAATGCCATATGTCCTTCTTTCATGATACCTAATTCCTTGGCGATGGCTTTGGCTGTCGTGAGATGGTCTCCGGTGATCATCATCACGCGTATACCCGCGCGTTTGCAGGTATCAATGGCCACTTTCGCTTCTTCCCGCGGCGGATCGATCATGGCAGCCAGACCGACAAAGATGAGATCTTGCTCTTCATCCGCCGAATCGGGAGTATCTGTTTTTTTGTATGCGAAACCAAGCACACGGAATGCATCGGACGTATAGTCCTCATTTTTCTTCAAAACATCATCGATGTCCTGATCGGTGATTTTTTTGACGGTGCCGTTTTTCGAAATACGATCGCATTTTTTAATCAGTTGATCGGGAGCGCCTTTCGTCAACACAAGGTTCTCACCGTCAACTTTATTGATCGATGTCATCATTTTTCGTGTTGAATCAAACGAATACTCATTCAGCTGAGGATATTTTTTTAGTTTGGCTTCGTTTTTAAATCCGGCTTTTTTGGCCAACACAATCAACGCACCCTCGGTGGGATCACCGAGCACCTTGTTTTCGTTTTCAATCGATGCATCGTTGCATAACAGACTGATTAAGGCGATTTTTTCTAAATTGCCTTTGATCTCAGCCGTTTCACCGTCATGGAGAATATCGCCTTTGATTTCATAACCTGTGCCGTCAACATCATATTCGTTGTCAATACCGTATACTTTCTTGACAGTCATCTCATTTTGTGTCAAGGTCCCGGTCTTGTCCGAACAAATCACCGTTGCCTGACCCAGTGTTTCGACCGTGGAAAGGTTTTTGATGATGGCGTTGCGTTTGACCATCCGTTGCATACCAAGCGCCAAAACGACTGTGATGACGGCCGTCAAGCCTTCTGGTATGGCCGCGACGGCCAAGGCAATCGCGGTCAAAAAGATTTCAAATATGTCTTTCCCCTGAATCAAACCGATGCCAAACACGGCAACAGAAACCACGATACAGATGATGCCGAGCATCTTAGCGAATTCATCGATCGTTTTTTGAAGAGGCGTTTTGCCTTCTTCGACCGATTCGAGCATGGTCGCGATCTGTCCGATCTCCGTTTCCATGCCAATGTCCGTGACGACACCGTATGCTTTACCGTAAGATACAAGCGTGGACATGTACGCAAGGTTTTTTCGTTCTGCGAGCACAACCTCTTCTTCATATACGTTTTCAGCGTCTTTTCCCACCGGCTGGGATTCGCCGGTCAGTGCTGATTCGTCAATTTTAAGATTGGTGGTCTCCAAAAGACGCATGTCGGCGGCAACAAAATCGCCTGTTTCAAGATGTACGATGTCACCGATTGTCAAATCAGTTGAAGGTACCTCGGTCAATTTACCGTCACGAAGCACACGCGCCTGCGGTGAACTCATTTTTTTGAGGGCTTCCAAAGCATTGTTCGCTTTTTGTTCCTGGGTCACGCCCAACACGGCATTGATGATAACGATCGCCATGATGATGATCCCGTCGACTAATCCCTCATGCGACAAAATCCCGGTGATGATCGAGATGATGGCCGCAACTAAAAGAATGATAACCAAAAAGTCTTTGAACTGGTCCAGAAACATCTGGAACAAAGTTTTTTTCTTCTCTTTCTTTAGTTCATTGATACCGTAACGCTCTTGTCTTTTTTTGACCTCTTCCGTGGATAGACCCGTTTCCCTGTCGGTATTGAGATCTTTTAATGTTTCTTCGACGTTCTTCTGATAGTATTCCATGTGTTTCCTCCATTTGTGAAGAATGATTGATTTAAAAAAAGACTCATACACGCACAATCCGTGCATAAGTCTCGCTGTGAGAATTAAACCAGGCTTATGGCCATGATTGTTGATTTAATCACGCAGTGCGTCAGCTACTCCCTTATGTCATTTATCTTTTTTTATAATACTTCATTATCAATGATTTGTCAATCTCGGATTATGATTTCCGGCTCCTGTTTAGCGGTATTGTTTTGGCGTATAACCACGCATGTGGCGAACCGTCATTTCCAGTAAGACCGTAAACAAAACAAGACAAATGGTCCAGGCAAACACGTCGTCGAACGCAAGATTAATTTTTGCAAGGTACAGTTCATTTCCGATGGAAACATCCGTTTGCGAAAGATATTCCGCCATCACAAGAACCTTGACACCCAATCCGGCCGATTGCAGAAGAACAGAGCGCATCTTCGGGGCGATCAGAGGAAAGAATAATGCGAACAATCCCCGAAAATAACGCCCGTCCTCCAAAGCATAAACATCTTTCAAATCCTCATCGATATGCTCAAGCGCATGCTTGATTCCTTCATAGACAAGCGGGAACACAATTAAAAAGGTGATTAGATATGGCGCAACCGTGAAACCCACGATGATGAGAATGATTACAATCACGGATATCACGGGAATGGTCCTCAGGACAATGATAATCGGGTTCAAGAACCATCCGACGGTTTTGAAGCGAACCGAAACCGCCGCACAAATGATCGCGGACCCATAGGCGATCACAAGCGAGACACACAACCTGATAAAAGTCCTTGCGATCGCCATCAGGTTATCCGATGAGGAAAAAAGTCCGAAAAAAGCTGATAAAACTTTTTTTGGACCGGGTATCAACATATCATTCCCATAGTGTTTTGCGACGATCACCCAGAGCAAAAACAAAATCAACAGGGAAGAAACAAGAACGTTTGTTTTTTTCAACATCAATCACCTACGACATAAAATTTTTCTTCGGGAAGTTCGCCTCCGTATAACTGTGGATTCAACTGTGACAGACGCGTGAAATAAGCTTCCAGATCATCTTTGACATCATCGGCCGCTATGAAACCGAGATGACACCTCGGAATCGCACTTGCCATCACCGATTCGGGGAACGGATAATCCAGGGACGCCGCAAATGTCGCGGCTGAATCGGGATCATCAAGAACGTCTTCGACGGATGCTTCGATATCCGAGGCGATTTCATCCATACGATCCTCACTCAGCCGCTTATTGACAAACACACCGGCCTGTGGATACGAACCATCACCGGTCGTTTCTTGGTAAATCTCCTGAATGTCGATGATTGAGAGATCATGGTTCGCCGATAAGACCGACAGGGACGGTTCAGCGGTTAAAATAATCGTTTCAGGATTCTCAAGCCAAAGCGCGGATGCGGATTGGACGGAATCGACATACGTGAAGGATGGTTCGATTCCTGTGTCCTGACAAAGGTATTGGACAATGGCATCGCCCGTTTGCATTCTTCCAAACATCACGATCTCTTTGCCATCAAGCGAATCAAACGTGAAACCGTCTTGTTGTTGTGTCACAAGATAATAATTGCCAAACGTGATTGCACCCAAAAACCGATAATCGGATCCCGAGGCATGCATTTTCGCCCCCAAATTGGTCGGAGCAAGGATCACATCATGGGAACCGGATCCAAATGCTGACACAAGCGGATCGGGTCCATTCACGATATCCATCTCATATGCTTCGTTTTCATGCAAGTAAAGTGCCGCAAGCGCAGGCGAACCCTGGGGTGTGATCACATCTATTGTTGTCTTTTCCTCATTGCATGCCGCCATGGAAAAAAACACCACGGCGAGCAACAGAACAGTTGTTATTTTTTTCATGATAACTTTACACCCCGTTGTTGTTATATCATTCGAAATCGTACGATTCATCTTCATCATAACAAATCACGACTGTATGCATTACGGGGATTGTATGTCGTATGCAACAGATCATGGGAGCGTTTTGATCCGGGCTTGTTTAAATATGTTTCATATAAATGATTGACGGCGGGATTCTCATGGGATTTCCTGAGCGGAGCTTTGCGGTCAATGTCATAGAGAACACGTGCCCTCAGCAAACGGACATCAACTTCATCTTGGATTTTCGCCGGAACGATTGGCTGACCGCCGCCGTTCACACAACCCCCGGTGCATCCCATGAACTCAACGAAATGGTATGTTTTGTCGGTCGTTTTCAAATGATCCAGAAATTCACGGATAGCTTTTCCACCGTGGACCACCGCAATCCGGAGTGTCTGACCCGCCACGTCATAGGTCGCTTCTTTAACATCATCAATGCCACGCACAGCCTTGAAATCAACCGCTTCGGATGCTTCATCCAACTTCTCACTCACAGTTCTGAGCGCCGCTTCCATGACACCGCCGGTCGCCCCGAAAATGGAGCCGGCCCCGGTGTATGATGCCAATTCGCCGTATGGACGCATCGGTTCAAGATTCCGGAAATCAATGTCTCTATGACGGATGATCCGCGCAAACTCACGGGTGGTGAGAACAAAATCAACATCCATCAACCCGTCACGTCCCATTTCTTTGCGTTTCGCTTCGGCCTTTTTGGCGACACATGGCATGATTGAAACAGATATGATGTCGCTGGGTTCTTTATTCAGCTTTTCCGCAAAATAACTTTTGATCAAAGCACCGGCCATTTGTTGAGGCGATTTGCATGTTGATACATTGGGGATGAATTCCGGATAATTCAGTTCCAACAAATTAATCCATCCCGGTGAACAAGACGTGAAAAGCGGTAAAGGTCCGTCGCCGTTCAACCGGTTAAGAAATTCAGTTCCTTCTTCCATGATCGTCAGATCGGCAGCGAAATTCGTATCGACGATCTCGTCGATTCCGAGCTTCTTCAATGCCGCGAACATTTTCCCTTCGACATCCGATCCGATCGGATATCCGAATTCCTCACCGAGTGAGGCTCTGACGGCTGGTGCGACCTGAACCACGACTGTTTTGTCTTTTTCCAAAAGTGCGCGGTCAAAATCCCTGACATGATCGACACCGCTGATCGCGCCTGTCGGACATGCCTGGATGCACTTGCCGCAATAGATGCAACCGCTGTCGTCGAGATCGTGGAAATTCGCCGGACCGACATAAGTGTCGGCTCCCCGCTCATTGAATCCCAGCACGGACAGTCCCGTTTCTTTTTCACATGCGGAGATACAACGCCCGCAAAGCACACATTTGCCTGAATCAAGCACCATCGCGTCCGAAGAATGGTTGATGCGTATTTTCTTCTGCTTGAACAGATCGATGTTGGAAAAATCATTCTCGACATTGAACCGACGAAGAAGATCCAAAAATTCACAACTGTTTTCGCGTGTGCATTTCCAACATTCCATTTTATGGTTAGCCGCGAGCAATTCAAGATTAAAGGACACGGCGTCATAGATTTCGCGTGTGTTTGTTTCAATAACCATGCCGTCTTGTACTTTCGTCGAACATGATGTGTGCAATCCCTTCATCCCTTTGATTTTTACGACGCAGACACGGCAATTCGATTTCTCATGCACACCTTCGAGAAAACAAAGGCGCGGGATGTCGATGTCCAATTGATAAGCAGCCTTCATGATGGTAAAGTCTTCAGGGACTTGAATCGTTTTTCCGTCAATGGTCACCGTGACAAGTTTAGACATGGTTTTCTTCCTCCTTCTTCAGATTGATCGTGGTCGTTATGGCATTGACCGGACAAGCATGTTTGCAGGCACCACAACGGATGCACATGTCATCGTGAATGAAATGTTTTTCACGCTGGTTCCCGCTGATGGCATCCACGGGACAGTTTTGCGCACACTTCGTGCAACCGATACATTTATCTGTGATCGTGAAGGTGGTCAATTCCGTGCACACGCCGGCAGGGCATGCTTTATCAAAGATATGTGCTTCGTATTCATCACGAAAATGTTCCAAGGTTGAGATAACAGGATTTGGCGCGGTTTGGCCAAGTCCACATAATGACGAATCATGGATGAGTTTACAGAGAAGGCCCAGCACGCGAAGGTCGTCTGGAATGCCGTTTCCTTCGCAAATACGATTTAAAATATCCAACAAACGCCTTGTGCCTTCACGGCACGGTGTGCATTTACCACATGATTCATTGACCGTGAAATCAAGATAAAACCGTGCCACGTCAACCATGCAATTGTCTTCGTCCATCACAATCATTCCGCCGGAGCCCATCATCGAACCCAATTCGTTCAGATTATCAAAATCAATCGGTGTGTCCAGATGTTCAGCGGTGATGCATCCGCCGGAGGGCCCGCCGGTCTGAACAGCTTTGAAGCGTTTTTTGTTGGGGATGCCGCCGCCGATGTCATAAATGATCTCACGCAACGTCGTCCCCATCGGAACCTCCAACAAACCTGTGTGGTTAATTTTACCGCCGAGCGCAAACACTTTGGTGCCGGGGGAACTCTCGGTTCCGATTGAACGAAACCAATCCGTTCCCTTCAAGAAAATGACGGGCACGTTCGCGAATGTTTCGACATTGTTGACATTCGTGGGTTTTCCGAATAAACCGGATGTCGCCGGAAAAGGCGGTTTCTTGCGTGGCATACCGCGTTCGCCTTCGATAGAGGCCATGAGTGCGGTTTCCTCACCGCAAACAAAGGCTCCGGCTCCCAACCGAAGATCGATGTCGAATGTAAAATCACTGTCGAAGATATGTTCACCCAGAAAACCGTATTCCCTGGCTTGTTCAACGGCGATGTTGAGTCGCTCGACCGCAACGGGGTATTCCGCGCGGACATATATATAGCCTTGTTTCGCGCCGATTGCGTATCCACAGATCGCCATCGCTTCCAACACGGAATGCGGGTCGCCTTCCAAAATGGCCCGGTCCATGAACGCGCCGGGATCGCCTTCATCGGCATTGCAGATGACGTATTTTTCATCATCCTCCGCTTTTGCGGCGAACTCCCATTTGAGTCCTGTGGGAAAACCGCCTCCGCCACGTCCGCGAAGACCCGATGTTTTCATGATATCGATGACTTGTTCGGGCGTTTGATCGCGCAACAGCCCTCCAAGAGCAAAATACCCGTCATTGGCGATGTACTCTTTAATGTCCAATGGATTGATGTTCCCACAATTCCGGAGTGCGATGCGTTTTTGTTTGGCGTAAAATTTCAACTCGGAGAAATCAGCGATTTTTTTCTTCAAATCGGGATCGGTCACCATTAACCTTTTGACATGTCTGCCTTTGATGATATGTTCGTTGACGATGTCTCTGACATCGCTCTTGCATACATTCGCATAAAACACATTGTCAGGATGGATGACGACGATCGGGCCCTGTTCGCACAATCCGAAACATCCGGTCATAATCAAACGGACTTCATCGTCCAATCCTTTTTTTCTCAATAATTCCTGCAGACGGTCCCGGATGATTTTCGAGTCGGAACTGAGACATCCGGTACCCCCGCATATCAATATTTGCATACGTTCGAGCATGTTATCACATTTTCACTTTCTGTAATGTGTATTTATCGATTCGTTTTCCCCGCACGACATGCTCGGCGATGATCTCCGAAGCTTTGGCTTCATTCACTTCCGCATATATCGTCGAGGTTCCGTCTGTATCGATGATTTCAACCAACGGTTCAAATGCGCATTCCCCCATGCAGCCGACTTGAACCACGTACACATCGGAAAGGTCTTTGCGTTCAATCTCTTCCATAAACCGTCTCACGACCTCCCGTGCTCCGGCGGCGATGCCACACGTGGCCATGCCGACCTGGATGCGGGTTTGTGTTCCTTTTTGCCGCATATTCATATGTTTTCTTGTTTCATCGCGTAACTGTTTTAATTCCTTCAATGTCTTCATGGTTTTCTCCTTCTTTCATGTTGATTCCTTCTTGAAGCATATCATATATATAGCGTCTGATGGATCCGTTGCTCAGATCATCTTTGTCGATAATCCGCAAGATCTCATTCAGATCGAACACGAACGTATTTTTCACATCGCCGTATGTGAATGTAAAATCGTTTGTCTTCGGATGGAGGACAAACGTCAAGACACTGCTGGCCAAATCGCCGAGATTCGGCATATCCACGTGATCCATGTGAAAGACTGCACGGACGATCGTGCCCTTCCCGGGTCGTGTCCTGATATGAAAATCGCCGCCTGTGTTTGTTGCGGCGTGCTTCAACAGCGGCAACCCAAGTCCGACCTTTCGTGACGGCCGTTGTGTATAAAAAGGATCCGTCGCTTTTTCGGCAACATCATTTTCCATGCCGACGCCATCATCCTCAACCGTCATCTCTAGCTTATGGTCATCCGGATAAGTCATAATTGAGGCTTTAACCGTCGATGCGTCCGCTTCCGCGGAATTCATGCAAATGTCTAGCAATGACAATGATAAATCATCCATGGCGTAACCTCCGAAACACATGATCGACACTCAATTCATCCAACACGATACGGTTTTTCTCTGTGGATTCATGGATTTGTGTGAGTTGATGCGCATCCGAGTCGTATAAACAAAACTTATTCTCTTTTTTATTGTCTGACGGCACTTTGCGTGTGTGTTCAAGACAATCAAAATCATCCTTGTAATGATGGTTTAAGGCATTGTTCCTCGTCCGGTCGACATGCGCGGCGACCA
>JAGYMP010000245.1 GCA_018400565.1 Bacilli bacterium
TCCCGCGCCTCCCCTGCCCCGCAGTTTCGATAGTTGGATCTCATCCAACAAATCGATTTTGTCTTTCTTTAATACGTTCTTCAGGGTTTTGTAGCCGTCCAAACTTAAAAAGTCATCAATCGATCCGGGATCGATCTTTCCGATGCGTTTGGTGACAAGTTTTTTTTCAATCATGGCTGTCCTCCCTGCATTCCGCTATGATCGCTTTTAGTTTGTTCAATGTCAGGTTGCCATAGATCTTGTCGTTCACACGCATTGCCGGTGATTTGTCGCAATGCCCCAAACAACTGGTGTGTTCGAGTGTGAAAAGACCGTCCTTCGTTGTTTCTCCGACATCGATTCCCAAAAGCTTTCTCAGCGAAGACAACAGATCAAATCGGTCGCTCAGGTAACATGGAAGATCGTGGCACACCTGAATGACGTATCGACCTTTCGGTTGTGTCGTGAAGAACGAGTAAAAAGCCACGACACTGCATACGCGGCTCTCGGGAATACCCAAATATTCAGCAATTTCATTAAGCTCCGCTTCCGTGAAATGGTGGGTGCTTTTTTGTTTTTGGTACTCCAAGAGAATCTCAATCAAGTAATCTTGTTGTCTCGGAAAACTGTTAAGTACATCTGCTAAGCTCATTTAATACCCCTTTCATCGTTTATTGTATTTAAACCGAAGGATAATGGCTGACCCTTGCGGATGATTCCTATATTTTTTGCAAGCCGACAAAATCATTATATATTAAACTGGTTGAATTATCAATGAAATATATGCAATCTGAAAAATTTTTTATCATTTGGATTTCCATGCAACCAGTATGGTTATTTCATTATTTTTGCGATTGGTTTTTCACCAACCGGCGAGCAGACACAAACCAACAAAAAAAGACCATCCCGGAAAATATTTTTCCATAGTCGGGACGGCCGTGGCCAATGTCACAGATTCAGAACGAAGCAAAATAAACGAAGTGATGCGTGATTCAATCATTGATGATATATTCATCGATCCTTCGTGTGACCGATTGTGTGTATGGGGTAAAATGCTTCTCCCAAAAATAACGCCCCGAAGGGTTGATTGTCTCATAATCGACCCCATAACGTTCGATCGTTTCATCTTCCAAAATGTAACGTTGAATCTCATGGATGAGTTTTGACGCAATCCCCTTGCCCCTTAAACCGGGTTTGACATAGGCTGAGGTCACATTCACCATATCCGGTGACAACGATATGAATGATTCTCCTTCTTCCTCGATGCGCATGTAGCCCACAGCCTCTTCATTGATGTAAGCGATCCATAAATGCCGGTTTTCATCATCAAACCATCCATTCAATTCCTTAAAGGGATCTCCGTCATCCCCGGGCATGAAAATCGGTGAAGATTGGTAGTGCTTCGCGTGGTTTATATGTAATGCCGCCATGTCTTTGAGATCGGCTTTCTCAGCTTTGATGATGTGAACGTCATCATCCTCTCTTTTCACATGATGGGGCATCGCGATTCCGTCCGCACACCGTTGGCCGTAACCGTTCTTGTACCAAAACCGCTCCAACACCGCATCATGCGCAAACAAAGTTGTCACCCATGACAATTTGTTATTCCGAACCCAGAAATCACCTGCGCTGTTCAATAAACGCTGATAGATCGTTTCCTTCTTGTTTTGAATCGAAGCATGGCCGAAAAGCGGAACAAAGGCGCATTCGCTCTTGCCAAACAACGGACCGCCGAGAATGTACATCAAATAACCCACAGCCTCCCCTTTTTCGAGGGCGACCAAGCCGTGATGGTCATCGAGCATCTTGCTCATGCGTTTTTCCAACGAGGGACGGATGGTCTCAAAATCCGGCAATGCATGTACCGCACGTTTTTCCTTTTCATACGTATCTCTGAACAATTGGACCATTTGACCGAAATGTTCATGATGGACTTTCTTAATCTGCATATGTTTTCCTTTCCGGTATCATTATGAACGTTTTACCATTTGTGACATTGGATAAACAAATTATAAACATGTCCCTGACGGCCGATTGGGCGGCAGGGCGAGTTTCCCATAAGAAGGGAAGCGCCAGATTGGGCGTTTCCCCTTGTATTGATTTCAACTGCCGGGCAAAATGTTTTGATCGATCGCCCAAATGGCGGATCGCCTTCCTGATTGATTATGCCCAAAGAAGCGGGCTCTATTCCTTGTTCTTTTTCTGTCTCTTCATCCCATACATCGCCCGATCGGCCAGATGGGTTAATTCATCATAGTTCCTGCCGTCGGCGGGAAATTTTGAAACCCCGATCGAAGCGTGGACCTCAAGACATTTGTCACCGTATTGAATGGGCTGACTCAGTGCATGCAACGCATGATCCACAAATGTTTCGACTTCCCCCCGTTCGTAAGCATCACACTTAAGAATGACGAATTCATCGCCGCCGAGTCTTGCCACGAAATCATCCTTGTCCACGATGTCCAAAAGACGTTCCGAGGTCATTTTCAAAACATAGTCTCCGGTTGAGTGGCCATGCTGATCATTGATTTTCTTGAAATCATCCAAATCAACAAAGATGAAGGAAAACGGTTTGCTTTCGTCCTTTGTGCACTCATCGACTTTTCTGCTTAGGAACTCCCTGTTTGCGAGCGATGTCAGCATATCATAATTCGCACGCCTTTTAAGCTCTTCTTCCAACCTCTTTTGCTCGGTGACATCCCTCGACGACCCCACGATGTGAATGACTTCCCGATCACTGATGACCGGGGTTAATGTGGTATGCCAGATCCGTTTGCCCGCCGGCAACTCCAATGTCTCATCATACGTGACGGCCTTCTTTTCATCGACACATTGCTGGTAGTGGGCGATCACCTCTTGCGCAGCGTCTTTGCCAAGCAATGCCTCAGGTGATTTTCCTTCGATCATTTCAAGTGAGATACCGGTTTTTTTCTGGTGGGAATCGTTGTTTCGGATATATTCGAACCGTCTGTGCCCTTTGACATCAATCAAGAACAAAGCGTCCTGCGTTCCGTTGAAGACTTTTTCATATTCATCTTTCAATTTGTTTATCCGTCTGTGTGTCCGTGCCATATCCGTGATGTTGATGAAAGCCCCGAGCATGCGGACAGGTTTCCCCTCGTCGTCCCTTATCGCAAAACCCTTGGCCTTAACCCATACCGTGGATCCGTCTTTGTGCTTATAGCGCACAATGTGATCATAAGGATGATCCGGATTCTCAAGGTGTTTATCAAAGTTATCTTCCACCACGGCCAAATCATTCTTGTTGATGAGCGATTTCCATTCGGATACCACGTGTTTCTTCTCATCGGGATCGTAGCCCAGCATTTCCCAGAAATTATCACTCATGTATTCGTTCGTTGGTTGTTCCAAATCCCAATACCAAATACCGTCCAGCACATTATCCTTTAAAAACTCGAATATTTCGATATCCTTCTTCGCTCTGTCATACAACTCGTCTTTTAAGTATTCATTGTTACCCATTTGATTCTCCCCCTCATAAGTCCCTCTCGCTCATTATACAAAATAAATGGGGATATTTCCATACCGTCAATCAAATGATAGGTATTGTTTTTTAAAAAATGACGAAACCCGCAATCCTGTTTTATTATCTCATGACCGCGATGGATCCTCAAGAAAAAAATCTTTTTATGGCCATTAAAGAATAATTGGCTGATGCCTTTGCGTATCATGTTTTTATGACGGACGTTTGTGGTTGTCCGGTTCATCACCAAAGGGGATTTTTGATAAATGATTCGCCCACGCTTTAATGGGTGCTTCCGTATGATTGTTGATGATGTCGTGTCCGAAAAATGACAATCTCCCGCCAAACGCTGTTTTCGCGATCGGATTCAGATGGCATTTCCCGCATACCGGATCAATGAATTCTTCAACCTCATACCCAACACGGTCCAATGATTTTTTGTTGTGTTTTTTCTTTGGTTTCTCATCGGGAATTTTTTCACTCAATGTCACGGCGGCATACACATATATCGCTGTCGGCTTTGATTCTTTGCCCGCTTGTTTCACCAATCGCTTGCAGCTTCGTTTCCATCTTCCCATGACAATGGAAGTCCCGATGACAAGGCGGTCCGCCCACGACAGGTCGTCATCTGAGACATTTTTTGCATCCATGATCCTTATTGAACATCGGTGGTTCTCTTTTAATTCATTGCCCAATATTCGGGCTGTCTCACGTGTTGCTCCTTTTCTGGTCCCATAAGCGATCACATAATTCATTGTTTTTCCTCCTTCGTCCATGGCTGCTGTGGCTCATAAACGATTGCCACGGCCGCGGATCAACTTCGTGTTGCCATCCATGGATCGATCGATCTTCCATCCACACCAAACACACATGCTGATTATACAAAACTAATGCAAATATTTCCATACACCGTGATGAGTTGATGCATCCCTTCTATGAAAACAAAACACCAACATATGAATATATGCATCGATGGCATGACAATGCATCGATGATTCAATTTTGATTTTTTCACAAAATGGATTCAATGGTATAATTGAATCATATAA
>JAGYMP010000246.1 GCA_018400565.1 Bacilli bacterium
TTCGAAAATATCTTATCCCTTTGTTTCGCATATAAATACGCCATAACGCACCCCTTCCATCCCCGGTGAAAAATAAAAAGACCCCGTTCAGGGGTCTCTGCAATGATTTTGTCTGGGTTGGGCGTAACACGAAAAACCAACGATGAATCGTTGAAGGTTTCCCTAAAGCCCTATCCCTAACACAATATTGCAACCCGGCCGACATGGATCCTTCTCGGATCGTTAGTCCCGTGGCTTTGCGTCATCTGATTTCCCAGATTTTGCCCCTGAATATTGTTCGATAAAAATATGTCGATTTATAAATTTATTTTTATGCAAAGCTTTCCATTATCCGGATGTCGGTCTGCGTCTTGAATCCCAAGTGACGGACCCACATACATGATGTCCTAATCCCATCTATGGACTGAGCGGTGCCGCCGCCCGGCGTATCCTTTTCTGAATGCAACTCCGCATCCCTTGGTTCAGGGTTTGGCCATCGTGAAAATGATACGATGGTAAGGGGCATTCATGGAATAAATGATCCATGATTCTGCTGTTTCATCATCAACTATGGAAAAAAGCCCTGTCAGGGGCTTTACCTAAATTCGACACGGCCGTCCGCACGTCAAATGCCTGCATCAACCCTATCGGTCGACGGTGACGATCATAACCGGCAAATCAGACGCGTCATGGAAAACAGAATATTTCATGTTGTTGCGGTTTTCCATGGTTTCGTCTTGATTTGTGCCCGAATTTCCCCCTGCATCCTTTGTTTCGATTCATGTTTCATTTTTCTGTGATGAATCAGACACTGATAATGACTGTTTCTGTGTTTCGTTCTTTATCTTTGACTCTCCACAGTTTTTGGTATTCTTTGTATTTCTTCGGAAACACATTCCCTCTGTACAATAAATCGATTTTTTGCGTCTTCAGGTCGAAATTGTAAATGACAATTTCTTTGGTCTCACTTGATGATGACGCGCTGAAGACATTTTCGAAAAAACGCTTGGCGATCGTGTCTGGCATTGTTCCACCTTCCTTTGTGATTGTTCGACAGAAACCCCTCACCCTCACAATGAACACACATCTGTCAAATGTTGTTGGCTTCTGTGAAATATACGAACAAACCAGGACTTTTATTGGTTCAAAACAAAAACATTTTGTCGTTCCCCGAACCGCATCGCGATTCGTCTCCATTGGAAACAACCATCAAAAAAAGCCCCGTTCAGGGGCTTTTTTGCATATATTCATATGGCCTTCATGCACGTCAAAACATACGAATTCCCATCATAACTGGAAAATCTTGCATTCAGCCATCATAAATATTGCAACCCGGCGAACATGGATCCATGAAACGGATCGGTAGTCCCGTGGCTTTGCGTCATCTGATTTCTCAGATTTTGCCCCTGAATATT
>JAGYMP010000247.1 GCA_018400565.1 Bacilli bacterium
CTATATACGTGCCATTCAGTATATCGGGATGGTAAAACTCCTCTCGAACACAATTATTATGGTAGTCGCTTCCATGGGGCTGGGTATTACGAGTTCGGTGTTGGTCGCTTACGGGTTTGCCCGTTTCAATGCAAAGGGGAAAGAACCACTTTTTATCATTTTGTTATCAACAATGATGATACCATGGGTTGTGACATTGATACCTGCTTATGTTGAATTTGAGTTATTGGGATGGATAGGAACAAGGTTACCGCTTATTGTTCCTTGGATAGGCGGATCTGCATTTAATATTTTCCTGTTGCGTCAGTTCATCATGATGATTCCCAAGGAACTGGATGAAGCCGCTAAAATGGATGGTTGCTCTAGTCTTGGTATTTTATGGTACATCTTATTACCCCAGCTCAAACCGGTTTTGGCCACTTTATTTGTGTTTTCATTTATCAATGCATGGAGTGATTATGTAGGCCCCAGTATCTATCTTAAGAATCCTGACTTACATACATTGGCCATTGGTATTCAAGCTTTCTTTAGTTCAACGGGAACAGCCAACTGGGCTCACGTCATGGCTGCGAGTGTTATGTATTCCGTGCCCATGATACTTGTCTTGTTTTTCGCACAAAAAGCTTTTGTCAGAGGCATCGTTGTTTCTGGCATTAAATAGGTAAGGATGATTGACATGGACGTTTATGTGTTTGGAAGTCTCAATATGGATCTAGTCGGAAATATTGAACGTTTCCCCGAAAACGGGGAAACCATCATAGGCAATGATTATTTTCTAAATCCCGGGGGAAAGGGCGGTAACCAGGCTTTTTCCGCTTCGAGACTAGGCGTCAAAACTTTCATGATCGGCGCTGTCGGTGATGATGCATACGGACAGGCATTGACCGATAATCTTGCTCATGGTGACGTTGATGTCTCACATGTGCGAGCAAGCAAACATCATCCCACAGGAATAGCGACGATCTATTTGCAGAACGGTGAAAACCGCATCATTGTTTTTCCCGGCGCAAACCATGCGAATGAGATCATGCGGGTGGAAAAGGCGTTGGAATCAGCAAATGACGGTGACATTTTTCTCACACAGTTTGAATGCAACATGGATGTCGTCACAAAAAGCATCCGACACGCTAAAGAGAATAATATGATTGTGATGGTCAATCCTTCCCCGTTCAAAACAATCCCGGATGATGTCTGGGAAGATGTCGACATTGTTGTATTGAACGAAATCGAAAGCAAACAGTTATTCGGTGTCTCCGGATACAATGACAAGGAACGAAAAACAATTCAGACCAAAGCTTCTGGCATGTATCTGAAGCATGTGTTGCTGACACAGGGAAGCAAGGGTGTGTGGCACATTGAAGAACCATCGGTCACTCACCATCCGGCCATTTCTGTGGACGTCGTCGACACGACAGGTGCCGGTGATGCGTTCACGGGTGGAATTGCCTGCTCGCTTGCACAGGAAAAAACATATGATGAAGCCATTAAGACCGGTGTGTTGTGTGCCACGTTCACCATCACAAAAAAAGGCGCACAGGCAGCAATGCCGAGCGCATCTGAACTCGAAGCGTTCAAAAATGATTTATGATAAAGAAAAAAGCCTCTTCTCAAAAGGAAGGGGCTTTTGTGTGTCATGGTTTTATTCGTCGATGCGATCGGTGCCGAAGTAAAAAAGTGCCAATGTTTTATCACCGGAATGTGAGCCGATGACAGGGCCGACCATATGGATGCTGAACTGGTTGTCATTCACGCCCATTTTTTCTTTGATGCGTTCTTTCATGTACGTCGCATCTTCTAAGGCATCACCGTGGGAAATGAAAATCTTGCCTTCATACGGCTTGTCGGTCGTTTCTTCCATGCGTTCGATCAATTTATTCAATGACCGCATCCGTCCGCGTGTTTTTCCGGTGACCGTCAGCTTGCCTTCCTTTGAGACATGCAGCAGCGGTTTGATGTTTAAGACGCGTCCCAAAATCTCGCGGCTTGTCGAAAGCCGTCCGCCCCGTTTCAAATGGCCAAGATCGCTCACCGTGAATAAGTGACTGACGCGGTACTTGTTGTCTTCGACCCATGAGGCCACCTCATCGAGTGATTTCCCGTCTTGTTTTCGTTCAGCCGCTTCAACGACAAGCAGACCCTGCCCCATTGAGGCACATGTGGAATCAATGGTGACGATGTTTCGGTCGGGATAATCCTCCGCCAATGTTTTTTTGGCGACCAACGAAGACTGATAAGTGCCCGAAAGTTGCGATGAAAAAGATATTGACAAGATATCTTTTCCTTCCTTCAAAATCGGTTCGAATATATTCAAAAAACCCTGTGGGGTTGCCTGCGCGGTCGATGTTTCGACTTTATCACGCAACAACTGATAAAAATGCTTTGAGGATATTTCCGACTCATCGAGCTTGTTTTTATAGCCTTCACCGTCGATAATCACCGTCAAAGGCAATATTTCAATGCCGAACTTCTCGGCTGTTGCCGCCGGAAGATCGACACATGAATCTGTGACAATAACATAATCGTTCATTGCTTTATCTCCTTTCGCCCTTTTTATTATTATAACAAAAAAAACCATAGAAAAAAGACGATTATAAAAAAAACACGTGTTTTCCGATGAAAAATCCTTTATTTATCTTCCGTTGGAAGCATATCCAATCTTTTGGTATAATAGTAAATACAAGGACAACCGCATCACAACGATACGTTGTCCGATGTGAGGAGTGTGGAAAGGATGCAAAAAGACACAACCAAATTGACCGATGGTCTTTACTGGACGGGCATAAAGAATGATGAATCAGCCGTCTATGATATCATGTTGGAGACAAAACAAGGAACATCATGCAATGCCTATGTGATCAAAGGAAGTGAAAAGACAGCCCTCATTGACACGGTAAATAAAAATCACAGTGAGGATTATATCAAAAAAATATCATCAATCGCCGATATAGAAACGATTGATTATTTGATTCTCAATCATACCGAACCGGATCATTCCGGCGCCCTTCATGATGTGCTAAAGAAAAACCCCGACATCACGGTTGTCGCAACGGCACCCGGACTCACTTATCTCAAACATATCATGAACACAAACTTCAAGACACTCAGGGCCCGCGAACAGATGAAACTTTCGTTGGGGGATGTGACGCTGATGTTTTTCATGAAGGAAAATCTTGACTGGCCGGACACGATGTTCACATCCATCGTTGAGGAGAACATCCTTTTCACCGGTGACTTCATGGCTGCACAATATGCTTTTAACGATCTGTATGCCGAAAACCTGGACGACACGGATGAATACCTAAAATCCTTAAAGGCATTCTTTGATGCGTTTTTATCACCGTATAAACAATCCGTCACCAAAGCAATCCATCTCATCGACGACTTGAACCCAAAATGGATTTTGCCCTCGCACGGCGTCATCATCGATGATTCGCTCATGGAAAAAGCGCTGGACCTTTATCGAAAATGGTCCCAAAAGGCTCCGGTGAACAACGAACGGCCGTTGGTCGCCATCCCCTACATAAGCGCATACGGATTCACAAAAAAGATCGGCGAAGCGATCAAAGAAGGCATCAAGGAAGGTTATCGAGGCGGTGTCGATGTTGAGATGCACGATTTGATCGAAGAAGAAACAAAAGACATCATCGCACGCATCGATGAAGCGGATGCTTTCCTGATCGGAACCAACACGATACTCGGGGATGCCCCCAAACCCGTGTGGGATTTGATCGCGGCTCTCAATCCGGACATCCACGGCAAGAAATTCGCTTCGGCTTTCGGATCATACGGTTGGAGCGGGGAAGCCGTGAAGTTTGTGCTTGAAAGACTCAACCAATTGAAGATGTT
>JAGYMP010000248.1 GCA_018400565.1 Bacilli bacterium
TTTGATCAATTTCATTTTGCTCTACGGCGCAAGCAAATTGGTCGACACGATTGTCATGAAAACGGATTACGTGATTTTGTTTCTTGCGATAGTCTTTACCGCATTTGAGGAAGCAATCCGTCATTACATTTTGAAAAAGCATCTTCCCCTCGTTATTTATTCGTCGGGATTGATTTTTTATCTTTGCAATGTGGTCTTTTTCTATGCGGCCGACCTTGTTCTGTTCATGGATTATTTCAATTTTAAGCATTATTGGTATCCACCGATATTCACGGCGATTTTCCAGATCGGACGTTTTCTTTTTAAGACCGTCTATGTTTTTCTGTTAAGGAAAATCGGCCAATCAAAAAAACACTGAGAGGTGACGCTTGTGGCTAAAACCATCCATGTGTCCGATATCATTGAAAAACTGGATCTGGAGGTCCTTGCCGGAGAAAAAGGCATCCGCCGGGAAATCAAAAACCCGAACCTGACCAAACCGGGATTGGAACTCGCCGGCATGTTCGATTTTTATGAATATGACCGTGTGCAGATTCTCGGTTCCAAAGAAGGAACTTTTTTCCATTGGCTTGAAGAGAAGGATCAACGCATCCGTGTACGCATGATGTTCGAGAAGAAACCGCCCGCTTTCATTTTTTCCAAGAACGTGACGGTTCCGGACATCTTTTTGGAATTCGGTAACTCATTCGGCATTCCTGTGCTCAAAAGTTCGTATCGGACCACGTCGCTTTTCTCCGAGTTGTTTGCAATTTTGCAATCACGGTTGGCCGAACGCACATCCATGCACGGTGTGTTGATGGACATCAACGGGGTCGGCGTGTTAATCACCGGCGATAGTGGACTCGGTAAGAGTGAGGTTGCGCTGGAACTCGTCAGACGCGGGTACATCCTTGTTGCGGATGATACCGTCGAAGTCTATCAGAAAGAAAAAGGATTTTTGATCGGAGAAGCACCGGACGTATTGAAAAAATACTTAGAGATCCGTGGCATCGGCATCGTCAACGTCGTTTATTTGTTTGGCGTGCGCGCTTATCGCGAAAACAAAAAGATTTCGTTGATCGTTGAACTTTGCCGATGGGACGAAGTCGATCAATTCGATAGGCTCGGCATCGAACAGCACAGTCAGACGATCTTTGACACAGACATCACAAAGCTCGATCTGCCGATTACCGAAGCGAGGAATACGGCCACATTGGTTGAGGCTGCGGCCTTTGATTATAAATCAAAATCGATGGATCTTCATTCCGGGAAGATGTTCAATGAGGAACTTGCGGCTAAAATAAAGAAAAATCATGATAAAGACGAAGGTGAGGATGCGTGAAGCGATTAAAGGTTTTACTTGTCATTTTAGTCATCAGTTTGATGACGGTCTTTATGGTTTCATGCGCTGAAAACGACGAACCGTTGGATTCCGGGGATCCTTACACCGTCACATTCGTCGATCATGACGGGACGGTTCTCAAAACGATTGACTGCATCAAGGGTCAGGCATGTGACATTGTGCCGCCCGATGAACCAAACACAAAAGAAAATGCTTACTTTACACGGTGGAGTGTGTTCCCGAGCGAATTTGATTCCATTGAGGAAGACACGACCATTGAAGCCATTTACACACTGGATAACCGCCTGCTCGTCATCGGCGATAACCGGGCTGTCATGTTTTATTCATTTTTCATTCTCATAGGGATCGTCGTGGGATTGATGCTTGGCATCCAGGAATTCAAACGTCTTGGAATGACATCCGATGATATGATTGACGGTTTTTTATGGATTGTTCCCGTATCGATCCTGGGAGCACGGTTATGGTATGTCGTCTTTGAATGGAACCGGTTCTTCTATGACGGGTTGTTTCCGTCGATTCTGAGGGCGCTCGGGTTTCAAAGCGGGACGCTTGATTTCTCAACGTTCGGGTTGTCCGGGCTTGCGATTCATGGCGCATTCGTGACGGCTGTCATCTGCACCTATTTTTATGCGAAAAAAAGAAAACTGGATTTACTGAAGATCGTTGACGTTATCGCGATCGGATTCATCATCGCACAGGCTTTCGGGCGCTGGGGGAATTTCTTCAACCAGGAAGCACACGGCGGCATCGTCGGCGGTGTGTCGAACGGTGTGGCCAACCTCACCCTGAAACAACAATTTGATTATTTGAATCATACATTGAATCTGCCTGAATTCATCGTCAACAACATGTACATCACTAAAGGCTTGCACGGTTTGTCCGTTGAACCCCTAACGGGATATTACCATCCTACCTTTTTCTATGAATCCATGTTGAATCTGATCGGCTTTGGCATCATGTTGGTTTTGAGACGGCTTGATAAAACGCATTTTGGCGATTTGCTGGCATTTTATCTTATTTGGTACGGCGGCGTCCGGATTTTCATCGAAACCATGCGAACCGATCCGTTGTTGTTTGACATATTCGGGGTCACATTTAAATCAGCCATCGTCACAAGTGTGATCATGATTCTGCTGGGCATCGGGTTTGCACTTTATGTGCGAAAAACCAGACCCGGTGACACGTATGGAACAATCAAAGACAACCAGAATGATCATAACGAAAAAGAAGGTGTTGAAGCATGATTGAAACCGATATGCTCATCATCGGCGCCGGTGCCGCGGGCATGACAGCGGCGATGTATGCAAAACGGGCGAACCTCGATGTCATTCTTTTGGACCAATATCCGGATACGGATCAACAGACAGAAAACAAAATCAAAACCGAAGACAACTACCATTATATTAACTTCGGCGGCGTGACCGCCGATGAGCTTGTTTCACGAATGGAAGAACAACTAAAAGACATGGAGATTCCCTGCCACAAAGGTGCGGTTCGAGACTTATTCAAGGGAGACAGAGCCTTTCATGTGAGCACAGATAGTGAGAAATATCTCTCAAAAGCTGTGGTTGTCGCTTCCGGCGCAAAATCACGCGCTCTTATGGTGCCGGGAGAAAAAGAATTCATGGACAAAGGCATATCCTATTGTGCTGTGTGCGACGCCCCGGCTTTCAAAGGTAAAGATGTCGTAATCGTCGGGGGCGGGGATGATGCGTTTGATGCAGCATTGTTCATGGCACGTTTGGCTTCTCAGGTGACGGTCGTCCATGACCAGGCCAAACCGATGGCAAGCGACAATCTTCGTTCGAAAGTTGAAGAAACCGATACCATCGAAATCAGACATAATTTTAAGGTTATGGGATTCATGGGCAACAATCAACTCGAAACCGTGCTCGGGCGGGACCAAAACACCGGTGAAACCATCAATATACCGGCTGAAGGAGCTTTCATCCATATCGGTTATGTCGCGAACAGCCGTTTTCTCAAAGGCACATGCGATTTGAATGCATACGGGTTCGTCCGTACAAACAGGGAGTACGAAACCAATGTCAAAGGGCTTTATGCCTGCGGCGATGTGATTGAAAAAAAATACCGTTATTTCGTGACTGCGATTTCAGATGGTGCGATTGCGGCGATGAACGCCATCAAATATATCGATCTTTATTTTTAACTTTTTGTGAGGTGTAAGCATGTCTTTTTCGAC
>JAGYMP010000249.1 GCA_018400565.1 Bacilli bacterium
GACCGAAACGGTTGTCTATGATATAATTTTAATATCATGACAATTGATAGGAGAGAATTCTATGAAATATGTATCATTATCCGTTTCGGTCGCTCTCACCATCCTCGTTTGGTCGTTTTCATTCCAGACCGGGGAGACATCGGCGGCACTCAGCTCAGATGTAACCATATCCGTTTATCAGTTTCTTGAAAGTGTTTTTCCGAGATTGGACATCGATCTTGACCAACTTCATGTGGTCATCCGGAAAACCGCACATGTGACGGAATATATGATTCTGGCTTTCGCCTGGATCATCACCGCAATCAAATTCGGCTTACATCGCTTCACGGGAACTTTGGCGGCATTGGGTGTTGCATTCATCGATGAGGGCATCCAAATGTTCACCGAGGGAAGAGGTCCAAGTTTCATCGATGTGTTCGTGTTTGATCTCAGCGGTATATTGATTGCTTTCGGATTGGTGTTACTCTTCACAAAGATTCAAAAACGAAGGAGAATGATGCGTATGACGAGCAACATATTAACAAGAGTCAATCAACAAAAAATAAAACCAGCAAAAGCGTATAAGACGTTGTATGAAAAACGATCGGTAAAAAAAATGAAGAAGATGAAACGCGCTCATTTCATCAAAATCAAAATAGTAACTGATGACAAAACAGCCAACCGGTTTCTGGGATTCTTCTTATGGATGCCGATCCCGATTTGTTTTCTTTCCGTCTTCAAACGCTCGATGCGAAAGAAAGAACTGGAAGATGTGCCGATCTCGGTCGATGAGATGTTTGACATGATTCGCTACAAAGGCATCAAAATCGATGTTAAGAGCACAGACGGCAGCATCGTCAAAATAAAAACCATATAACCATTATTCATAGGAGGATAAATAATGAAAAACATCACTTTCAAACACAAAGGATTTTCTGTCGAAAAAGACGAAAAAACCCCGGTCTATCCCGTGATTTCGGAATGCCCGGTCTGTCAGCACGATCTTTATGTCACCGAACTGGAATGCGAAAACTGCCATACGAAATTAAACGGTGTTTTCTCGCTTTCAAAATTCAACTACCTCGACACCGACAAGTTGTTCTTCATAGAAATTTTCATGAAAAACAGAGGGAACATCAAAGCGGTCGAAAAAGAATTAAAAGTCAGTTATCCGACCGTCAAGAAGCTATTGGAAGAAACCATCACCGCCCTCGGTTACAAACCCAATGACGGGGATGATGAGGAAAACGAAACTGACGGGGAAGACAATGAAGATGTCGCTTCAAAAAGTGACATTCTGGAAAAAATCAAAAACGGTGAATTGAGCGTCGATGACGC
>JAGYMP010000250.1 GCA_018400565.1 Bacilli bacterium
GAAGCGCAAGCATTGCTTGACGGCATCACCGAAGGCAATGCATATGACGTTGAAACCGTTCTTGGTTGGGACGATGGTCCGATGCTTTACTTCACGGAAACCACAGCCCTTACTGATGTGACGGATGCACTCACAGATGCGCAGAAAGTTTCGTTTGCGGCCTCAACATTCCCTGAAACACAGGGTTTGGCCGCGGATACGACACTTCCCACGCTTCCATACGGTGTGACGATTGATGATGTCGTAATTGGCACTGGTCTCGATTCAAATCTGACCTATGACGACGTGAGCGGTGACATCACCGTTACACGTCCCGCATCAGGTTCAGCGAATGTGACCGGCACAGTGACTCTGACGGTGGCATTGAACGATGCTACGACGGATGTAACAATCGATGTCACAGTTCCGGCGTACGCGAGCGAGTTGTTCATTTCCGAATACATCGAAGGTTCAAGCTATAACAAAGCGATTGAACTTTACAATGATACCGAAACTGCAATTGATTTAACCGGATATAAGCTTGCGCTGTATGCCAATGGATCAGAAACAATCTCTAAGGAAGTAACACTTTCAGGATCGTTGGCCGCAGGGGAAACATTCATTTTATATAACTCGCAGGCTGATACAGCAATTACTGATCTCGGCGATCTCTCAGACAACACTGTTATTAACTTCAACGGCGACGATGTAGTCGCATTGCTTGATGCCGCCGATGATTCCGTGATTGATGTGTTTGGTACCATCGGAAATGAAAATAACAACAATTTTGCAGAAGATGTTACCTATGTCAGAGATCCCGCTATTAACGGACCAAGTGCCACATTCGATATGAATGACTGGATCGAATACGGCGAAGATTACTTCGATGATCTCGGAACACACAGATAAGCATTTACATAAAATTTTTTCAAGTCTGACTTGAGAAAATGAACATGGGGCACAACCATTTGGTTGTGCCCTTTTCTTTTTTATCCGATAAGAACAAATGAAGGTGTCAAACAATTGGAAAAAACTTTTAATCTATGATACAATTTAATGTTAAAGAAAAAAAGAAGGTGAAGGTATGTATAAAAAAATTTATAAAAAAATTGAAGCA
>JAGYMP010000251.1 GCA_018400565.1 Bacilli bacterium
TGACACATTCCTGCAAGTCTTCCTCGGGGATAGCATTGCCGTCGATACGACAAACCAGGAATTGATGGCGCTCGGCACGAGTCTCGGACAATTTGTTCTTAAAATCATTTATACCATTCTTTATTTCACTGTTATTTTGTTAATCTATAAAATTATTGTTTGGATTATCGGGAAGATCATCATCCGCAAACGCGAAGGTGCCGAAAAAAATCGCCTCTTTGGTGCTCTTGTCGGTGGATTCAACGGTTTTCTTGCGATTTTCATCACACTTATCATGCTCGGGGGAATTATCAGCGTAGCCAAGAATGCGATGACCATCATGGCTTCCCTTGAAACACAAACCACAACGGACACCGTGTCATTTGTTCCGCGTGAAGAAATCTATGAAGTCGGACATAACCTTTTGTCTGAAACGGAAACCATGTCGGACGTGACTGATGATACCCAAGCTGTGGATGACCTCAATCAGATCATCACACAGTATGAAAACAATGTTTTTGTCGGGATTGCCGAAGGCATCACGACAACGTCACGAATCGACGACGAAACAAAGGTTCCTCTCCATATCGATCTGTTCGATGCCGTGATGTCGTTTGAACAAAATGATCAGATCATCGCCCTTCGTTATGAACTCGGCGTGCTGAGTGAAGCCGGAACTGTCATCATGCAATCGGATTTCATGGACACGAACGATCTGATGGATTTGACGGGAGCGGAAATCGAATCCGTTTTCTCGATTTTATCCGAATCAAAGCTTATTACTTCAAATGCACCTTTAATGATCGAAATGGCGGTTGATCATTATGATGTCACACTTCCTGTCGACCGTTCTTATCTTTATAATGATATCAATTATGAAACGGAACTACCACAAGTCGGAGTGATTTTCGGCAGTTTGTTTGATATTTTGAACAATGCCGGGTTGATTGGCGGTACTGGCTCTGTCAGTGATATCACCGTAGAGCCCGATGATATCCGTGCTTTGTTTTCATCCATGCCGGAATCCGATTTGACGATGATTATGATTGAAGCGATCGCTGTGCCGATGATTGAAAATTCTGAGACTGGCTTTCTCGCGATGATTGAGATTCCCTCGGACGTCGTTTGGGAGGACGAAGTTGTTGCGATCGGTGATTTGCTGGCCGCGATTGCCGAACAAGATGTGACCTTGGACGACATATCAACAGGTGACATCATGACTGTGTTGAATGCTTTTTCGGAAATCAATACCGATACGTTATTGGGTTCGCGTTTATTGAATGAAACGCTGATCAATATCCTAAGCGGCGAAGCCGGTGTTTCCGGTGTTGAGTTTTTGTCCGTGCCCACAGATATCGACTGGTATGATGAATATGACGGTGAAACATTGACAGAGCCCGGGGAATTGCGTTTATTGATGGATGCATTCAAAGCACTGGTAACCGATATATCCGATCTTGATTTTGAAACATTATCACTTGAAGATGTGGCTGCG
>JAGYMP010000252.1 GCA_018400565.1 Bacilli bacterium
CCGCATCGTCCACGGTGCGAACAAAATCACCGAGTCATGTGTGATCACCGACAAGGAAATTGAGATTTTGGAAGGCATCATTGATTTGGCTCCCCTTCATCTCGGCCCGAACTTAACGGGTATCAAAGCATTCATGGACGTGTTGCCGGACGTCGATCATGTCGGCGTGTTTGACACCGCGTTTCATAAAACGATGCCCGAAGAGGCTTACATGTATGCGACGCCTTATGATTGGTATGAGCATCACATGATCCGGAAGTATGGGTTCCACGGCACAAGCCACCGGTATGTTTCACAAAGAACGGCGGAAATCATGGGTAAAGACGTGGAAGATGTCAACACCATTGTCGCCCACATCGGCAACGGAGCATCCCTTTGCGCCGTCAAAGGCGGAAAATCCGTTGACACATCGATGGGATTCACACCGCTTGAAGGCATTCCCATGGGAACACGTTCAGGCAACATTGACCCCGCCATCGTCGAATACATGATGAACAAAAAACATAAATCAGCCAAAGAGATCACAAACCAACTGAATAAACGCTCCGGTTATCTCGGCGTGTCGGGTATTTCATCTGATTCACGCGATTTGGTTTCGGCATCCAACGAAGGCAACAAGAGGGCTCAACTTGCGATTGACATCCAGGTGAAACGCATCGTTGATTTCATTGCGGCCTATCATGTTTACATGGGTGGCACGGATGCGATCGTGTTCACCGCCGGCATCGGCGAAAACACGAAAACAACACGTGCCGCCATCATCAACCGCTTGTCGGTGCTCGGTGTGAAAATCGATGATGAGCGCAATGATTGCCGCGGCGTCGAACGCTTGATCTCAACCGATGATTCGGATATCGCTGTGTATGTCATTCCCACGAACGAAGAAGTGATGATTGCCCGCGACACCATGGAATTGTCCGGTCTTTGATTTGATGAATTGACACAAGCATTTTAGCCCCTTTTTCGTAGTATGTTTACGAAGGGGGCTTTTTTATGCGTTGTTTGAAGATTATTCTTGTTATGTTCGGGTTTGGTTTGTTAAGCTTATTTTTTGGTTCGGTCCATGCAGAAGAAACAACCCATGAACAAACAACCAAGAACGAGGTCTGGGTTGAGGACTCAAAGGAATACGTCGTCCCGTTTACGTTTTATCTCAGCGGAGAAGCTGTGCTTAACGGAAGAAAAGTGGTCGGCAATGTTGACATAGTAAGGTCAGGGGAATATGTTTTGGTGACCAATGAAGGGGACATTATTCGTTTCAAAGGTGTTGAACCGGACACCAGGGAAACGAACGATACGAATTCGGACGGACTGACTTTAAAAAACGGGTGGTCCGGGTTAGTTTTTCTGTGTTTTGGCATCATCGGCGTTGCATTGATTTTTCACGGGAATAAGTGAGAATAAGGATATTATATGATATAATCATACCGGTGATGGCGATGTTTGACATCGATTTATATTT
>JAGYMP010000253.1 GCA_018400565.1 Bacilli bacterium
CGAAAATATGTTTGATGAAAGAGAATTGATTTATCCCTATTACCGCATGCAGGAGGAAGGTTTCACCGTTGATTTGATCGGGTCGGAAAGAAACACCGTTTACCACGGCAAAAACGGCGTGCCGTTCAAAAGCGACAAAGCCAGCAAAGACATTTCGGCCGATGATTATGACGCATTGATCATCCCGGGCGGGTTCTCGCCGGATTACATGCGCCGCAACCAGCCCACCCTTGATTTCGCGCGTGCTATGGATAACCAAAACAAACCGATCGCGGCCATCTGCCACGGCCCCTGGATCATGGTGTCCTCATGTGGCATCAAGGGACGTAAGATGACCGGCTATCCTTCCATCAAAGACGACATCGAACATGCCGGAGCAACTTATGTGGATGAGGAAGTCGTCAAAGACGGCAACCTGATCACCTCAAGGAATCCGAACGATCTGCCCGCTTTCGCCAAAACGATCATCCAAGCATTAAAATGACCGTTTGAACCCCTTTATCCAATCCAACAAAAAAGTCATTTCGTGTTTCGAAGATGCGAAATGACTTTTTTATTATAGGTAAAACGGTCTTCCCTTGCATGGGTTTGAACATCGATGGTCGGGCGATTCAATCATATTGCTTGAATATGACCGCACGGTCATGAAAGAATAAAAAAGTGAGTGAATCTAATCCTTCATGGATTGTGGTTTTGTCTGTCGTCCCTCCAGCATCTGTTTTATTTTTATTGACAAAGGCAAGAATGACAAAAATAAGATCTTGTTCACATGGATGAATGTCTCATTGTTGTCAAATAACTTGAAAAAGAGCATGTCACATAACATGAATACATATCCCATCACGGACACGATGATAATCACGTGGTTCATGATGTTTTGCTTGTATGCAAACCTGTTTATGATAATGGACAGACTTACGATGACAAAAAAAGCGATCACAAGAAACGTGCTTGATATATGCAGCCCGCCCGTGGCATCCAAACTCTCCAGGATGATCACCAAAGCAAAATCCAATACAATGGGGATGGCTGCCAATCGGCTGTTCATATGGAATCACCGATGATGGGTTTTGTTGTCCCATTTCCGGTCACGGTTTGGTCTGCGATGGTTTTCCCTTTGATGATGCCCTTGGGGGTTTTGCGTTTAATCATTTTCTCACATGCCCTTCCCAACAATCGTTTCCATGATCGCCGTGTGAATCCTGAAATATATTATACCATATTTTTTACATATTGAGCCTCGGTGTCAAAAATGTTTCCCGAAGAATATCGTTCCGGGCAACTCCCGGACAGGTTCATTGAACGGATGTCACCTCTGGAAAACCAAAAGAAACTCACGTCACTCAAACACAATAATCCCAACATCTTCTGAAAGGCCTGAGTGAAAATACCGTGGATAACTGTTTGATTGAAAATCCTTGAACCATACATGGATATTATCAAATGAAAAATGATTCATTGATTCAAATATATTTTTAATGCTTCCTGTAATATGATATAATTACGATAAACAAATTCATGGGAGGACCGCGATGAATTCAATACGATCCGGATGGACAGTTTATAAAAGGATCTTAAAACTGATATTCACAAAACCATTTCTGTTATTGCCGATGATGATGGCTTGGGCGGTATATATATATGTCGCTTTCTGGTTCAAAAACACATATCAACTTGAGACGATGGGGACAGGCACTTTGTTGCTGATATTATTCGGGTTTACGTTTCTGTCCACATTCACGATCGGTGTTGCTTCTTTATTCATCCTTGAATTGATGGAACAACACGAAACCACAGGTTCAATGAATCCGTTCAAAGCCCTTTTTGATATGCTTTCAAAGGATTTATGGAGAGCATTGCCGATCATTTTCATTTGGTCTTGTGTTGATTTTGTTTTGGTGATGCTCATCACCATCTTAAACTCAAGCAGAAAGAGGAAAAACAGGCCGAGAAGACCTAAAGGTCCGATCCAAAGAGCTGTCGAAGCATTCAGGGATTTAGTTCGGATGGGATCGATGACGGTATTCACCGTCATTGCTTGGGAACCATTGGGTCCAAAGGAATCGTTCGATAAAGGTTACTCCGTATTCAAACACCGGTTTTCTGAAATGCTGGTGGGTTTCGGACTGAACAAGATCACAGGTTTCTTATTGGGTATTCCCATCGTGATAGTCATCATCAGTGTTCGGGCCGGTCTGTTGCCTGTTCAAACGACCATGATCGGTTTGATTATTTATATGAGTGTCATTTGGAGCCTTGGAAAGCTCATCGAACAATTGTTTGTGAGCGAACTGTATTTATGGTACACACACTATGAACGGGCCATGACAAACGCAAAACGATCACAAACCGAACCACCGGAATCTTTATATGACGTACCGAAACCCTCATTCACGGACAATCACTTTGATTTGATAAAGGAAAACCAAATGCTGTGATCCGGCATTTCGTTCCAATCAAAAAAAGACACACGATGATTATATGAACTTAAAGTGTTGTTTCCCTTTTTTAACTCAGCATACAAACAGAACCTATAAATGGAGCGACTTTTTTAGAGTGTCCATTTTATAGGTTCTGTTTTACTCTGATTTCAATTTTTTTATTTTTTGATTCCGTGACGATGTGCGTGACTCAATCCCGTCAGAAAATTTCATCCCAGCGTCTTGGGTCACCTTCGATGGCATCCAGCGTTTTCATGTCAGCATCAACGATCTTGAAATCAACTTCACTGTTTTCGATCATGCGGTTTTTATGGACACTTTTCGGTAACGTCGAAACACCTTTTTCCAACAAATAGCGAATGCATATCTGCGCCGGTGTTTTACCATATTTCTTTGCGATGTTCTGTACGGTTTCGTTTTCCAGAAGGAAACCGATGCCAAGCGGCGAGTACGCTTCGACAAAAATATCGTTTTCACGGCAGAAATCAATGGTTTTTGACTGATCGATCCCGATGAAATATCCGATTTGATTCACATGGGGCACAATCTCATTGTTCTTTAAGATATTTTGCAGGTGTTTGACCTCGAAATTCGACACACCGATGGCACGGGCCTTCTTTGCGTTGTAGATATCCTCAAGTGCCCGGTAAGCTTCGACATTGCCCTCATCACAATCCTTGCCCATCTCACCCCAGGGCAAGGGGGCGTGGATGATGAACAAATCGATGTAATCCGTGTCCAAGCGTTTCAATGTTTCCGCAAATGCTTCTTTCGCACCTTCATAGTCTTTGATGTGTGCTTCCAGTTTTGAGGTGACAAAGACTTCCTCCCTGGGCACAGCGGAATCCTTGATCGCACGTCCCACGCTTTTTTCATTGCCGTATCCCTGCGCTGTGTCAATGTGACGATACCCGACTTCAAGCGCTGTTTTGACTGCGTTGTAGGCATCTTCACCTTCTTCGATCTGCCAGGTGCCAAAACCGAGTTTTGGTATTTCAACTCCGTTTCTTAATGTGTATGTTTCTTTTAACATTTTTCTGAATACCTCCTCTTTCTCACCTTTATTATAACCCACCAACATCTTTTTGTCTTCTGATTGGCTGTTCGGTCTGTTCAACGCATGATTATGATTCTTGTTCATGGTTTGATAAAAGACTGTATTCTTGTGAAACATCAATGCCTTGGGTCGGTCACACCGAAAGGTCTTTCTTCTATGTTTGATGTCAATGCTTGACATCATTTATGATCATACTTGGATTTCATTTCGCTGATAAACATCTGTCCACTTGTTTTTGAATCATCCTTGTCCATGTCTTTCAAAGATTCATTGATCATTTTAACAATTTGGTTTTTTGCGATCTCTCTTTCATAGACATCGATACTCATGATGACCATAGATCCATAACCATTTTTTGTTACAAAAACAGGTTCATCACTTTCTTCCACAAAATTAGAGATGTTCGCAGTGTTTTTCAATTCATTGATCGGAATGATTTTTGGCATATGGATAACCTCCTTTATTATGGTATAATCATACCTTAATTATATTCTGGTTGCAAGTGACCT
>JAGYMP010000254.1 GCA_018400565.1 Bacilli bacterium
GGCGCCCGAACATTTTCGCCGTGAGCTTTGTTATCGTCACGGGGATCCGGAAATTCAGGCCGCCGCGATCAGAAGCTTCAAAGACGTCAGGACGGCCGAAGAAACGGACACCTTAATGGATTTAATCGATAAAACGAACCATGAGGCCGTCATCGCGGATGTGCTGGAAGGAATATCGATCCGCTGCAAAGCGTGTTTCAGACGCATGATCCACCGTTTTGAGATGACGAAAAGCGATCGTGAGAAAGACACGATCGCCCGGGCTCTTTCTTCGAGGATCAAAGAACTCATCTCATTTTTTAACACAAACCGGGAAGTGCTCGCCAAAGAGATGTTGGCACGCATCATCGACCAGGGCAGGATCGCCGTCATCATCACCTATCTCAACAAGAATGATTCAGGCAAAGCACAAGCATTTTTGTTGGAGGCGATCGGACGAAAAACCGTGGATGATGAGGCGATCAAAACAGAAGTCAGGAAATACCTCAACCCGAAACATCTTCAGACGATCGGATTGAAACCGATGGTCAAAACAGCGCCCGAGCCAAAAAAGAAGATGTCCGATCCCAAGAAGACGGTTTTCTTGCTGGTCTCCCTTGTTTTCGCTGTTTTGCTCTTGCCATGTGTGTTTTTGGTCGCCCACGGTTTTGATGCATTTGGCAGTTTGTCGCAGTTTGCGTATGTTTTTTCCCAATACACCGTCGCCGTGATGATCGTCTATTTTTCTTTGGCGAACGGAATATACATCGTGTTGATGGTCTTTGCCGTTTCTGTCGGGAAAGAGCAGCGGACGCTTTGGAACATCAAGAAGCGGTCCGTGTTGTTTGAGGATGATTTATTGCCCGGTATTTCCGTGATCGCACCTGCATACAACGAAGAAAGAAGCATCGTGGACAGTGTGACTTCGCTTTTGAACCTTAAATATCCGAACTATGAGGTCATCGTCGTCAATGACGGATCGGGTGACGGGACGCTCGATGCGCTGATCGACCGTTTCGATCTTGAGCGGCGCATGCCGGAGATCGACGAAAAAATCAACACCAAAACCATCAAAGGGTTTTATGTGACCAGGGTCATCCCCAATTTATTGGTTGTCGACAAAGACAACGGCGGGAAAGCCGATGCA
>JAGYMP010000255.1 GCA_018400565.1 Bacilli bacterium
GGTTCCCGACATCTGGAATGCCTGGGATTATGACGGAGAGGAATTGAAGAGACTCCCGAACCATCAACTGCTTGTGAATCCTTATCGGTTTTATGCGCGGTTGATTGATTCTTTTGTCCTTCCCAAAAAGCAAAACCGCACGAATTACAACCAATCAATCGCACAAACCAAGCGTGATGCACCAAAAGATGAAACAGGGGGCGACTGGATCAAACGATCCGTCCTTTATTCGATGATGGTGAGAGCATCCGGCGCATGGGACCATGACCGCTCTTTCTCTCTCGATTTGAACAATTTCAACGATCTCAAGGAAACCGGCACGTTCGTCAAGACGATGGCCCTGTTGCCGCTGCTTAAAAAAATGGGGGTGGATGTCGTCTACATGCTTCCGCTTTCACGCTTTTCGCCCAAAAACAAGAAAGGTGAACTCGGTTCCCCTTATGCCGTCGCTTCTTTCTTCGACCTCGATCCGAACCTCAAAGAACCGATGACCGGCGGACAAATGACTTTGAAGGAAGAATTTCAGGCCTTCATCGAAGCCTGTCATATCCTGGACATGAAAATCGTGATTGACATCATCCCGCGGACGAACGCGGTGGAAAACGAACTCATCGCCGAACATCCGGAATGGTTCTATTGGATCGATGCGGACAAAATCGATGACTACCGGGCGCCGAAAGTCAAAGGGTTGCCTGACACCGTATCGCCGGAGAAGAAATACATGGATGCGGTCTATGCGTCCGATGACGTGAAACGTCACATTCGCATGTTCCGACACAATCCGAAAAAACAAAATCCGACGCTCTGGGAGAAAATCAAAACAAACCATCCCGATGATCTGACTGAGGCGATCGAGGAGCACTTCAACCTAAGGATCGCACCGGCCTTCTCCGATCACATCAACGATGTCCAACCTCCGTGGACGGATGTCACCTTTTTCAGAATGTATATGGACCATCCCAAAGAGACAAGAAAATATCTGGACGATCCAAAAGCGACACCGCCATATATTTTGTTCGATACCATCAAAGCCAATCTGTTCACCGGTGATGAGCCGAATGAGGAACTTTGGGAAATGCTTTCCGGCATCATCCCTTATTATCAAAAAACATACGGCATTGACGGCGCACGCATCGACATGGGGCATGCCCTTCCGCGTGAACTGTTGAAAAAAATCATGGACAAAGCACGGGCGGTCGACCCTGAATTTGCCTTCATTGCTGAGGAATTGAATCCGGATAACTCAGCCGACGCCAAAAGCAAAGGGTACAACATCATGATCGGCAACGGCTTTTGGATGCAACCGCGCATCTTTGAAAAAAAACTCCATAAGTTCGTCTATGGCGCAAAGAATCTCGCCATCCCCGAGTTCGCCTGTGCGGAGACACACGACAGCATGCGGATTGCCGGCCGCGAAGGCGGGGAAACCCTTGCACGCATGCTTGCCGTTTTGAACATGGTGATGCCGAATCTCGTCCCGTTCATCAATTCAGGACAGGAAGTCTATGAAACCCAGCCGATGAACACCGGCGTGGATTGCACCGAGGACGATCGTTTCAATCTCCCTGAAGACGATATGTTTTACGGCAAGCTCGCTCTGTTCGACAAATACGCCTTCCATTATCTCCATCCGAGACGGTGGGAAATCCCCGACCACCTGA
>JAGYMP010000256.1 GCA_018400565.1 Bacilli bacterium
TAAGACGATGGTTCTTGTCAACACACCGACAACCTCTTTGTCAGGATAGATGCCACGTAACACTTTAAGTGCGGCCTCATCGTTTTCATCCCCGAACTGGGGGACGATGACACCGTTGTTGCTTACAAGATAATTGACGTAAGAAGCGGCGCATAAATCGCCTTCTTCACGGGGTATGGTGCCTTCGACCGTGTCAACGTTCTTCGCTTCTTCAGCCGTGTAACGCACGTGTTTTTTCGGAAAAGGCATTTTGTGAATCTTTAATGACCGCCCTTTCGCATCTGTCGCTTTGTTCAGACGTTTGTAAGCGTCCTGACAGACATCATAAAATTCATGGTTTTTATCGTCTGTCCACAGACAAACCACTTCACCGGGACGGACAAATGCTGCCACGTCATCGACATGCCCGTTGGTCTCTTCGGGATCGATGCCTTCTTTGAGCCAGATGACCTTCTCAACGTTCAGATAATCTTTGAGCATTTCCTCAATTTCTTCTTTCGATAAGTGGGGATTCCTTCCTTCACTCAGAAGACATTGTTCGGTTGTCATGACGGTGCCTTCACCGTCAACATGGAAACTGCCGCCCTCTAACACGAAACCTTCTGTGCGATAACGGTCAAAACCATCCATTTCCGCGATTTTTTGAGGAACTTGTGAATCTTGGTCCCACGGAAAATAAAGGCCGTCCACAAGTCCGCCCCACGCATTGAAGTCCCAATCGACCATGCGTCGTTCGCCTTCGTCATTGATGAGGAATGTCGGGCCGATGTCCCGCATCCACGCATCGTCGGACGCGATTTCCACAACGCGGATGTCATCGCCAAGCATGGCTTTCGCATTCTGGTATTGGACGTTCGTAACGCACACCGTGACCGGTGTGAATTGGTTGATGGCGTGTGCGACGTCAACATAGTTCCACTGCGCCGGTTTGGCACCGTTGTACCAATTATCGCCGCGCCATGGCCATAACATGTACACATGATCCTGCGGTTCGAATTCACCGGGCATTCGGAAGCCGTCTTTTTTTGGTGTCGAATCGATAATTTTCATTCTTTAACCTCCCTGCTTTATAAAGTATTCAAAAACGATTCGATTTTTTCTTTGTGATCGTTTTTGGTTTGTTCGCTTGGTTCGTTGATATGGTTGTGTGTGAAATAGACCAAAATGGCCATTTGTGCGGTCAGTCTGTTCTCGGCTTCGTCGAATGCGACACTGTATTCACCTTCCAAAGCTTCCCTGGTGACCTCTTCTTGATCGTTGGCCGGCAGGCAGTGCAACAACATCGCACCCGGTTTGGCTTTTTTCATCAATTCGGTTGTGATGACATAATCAGGCATGAAAGCTTTTAGGCGTTCTTCTTTTTCATCCACCTGAGTCGTCCAATAAAAGGAATCACCGTAAATGACATCACATTCTGAGACCTTGTCGATGTCATCCGTGATTTCATATGATCCGCCTGTTTCTTCGCAGATTTCATCGGCCATGTCAAGCCATTTTTTTTGCATCTGGTATTTCTTCGGACCGATCTGCTTGAAGTGCATACCGTATTTCGTGCATGTCAAAAGCAAACTTCGGCATACGTCGGTGGCATCACCCATGAAGGCCAGAGATAAATCGTTCAATTCTTTGCCTTCGGGCATATGTTCTTTCATGGTGTATAAATCCGCAAGCATTTGTGTGGGATGGAAGCGTGTGTCGAGCCCGTTGATCACAGGGACAGTGGCTGTCTTGGTCAATGCATCGATCGTTTCCGGATTGTTGGTGCGTGCCATGATCAGATCGACCATGCGTGAAAGGACCCTTGCCGTGTCATCAATGCTTTCTTTTTCGCCAAGATGGATGTCACGCGGACTCAAAAACTGTGCGTGGCCCCCGAGCAAAGTTGCGGCGGTTTC
>JAGYMP010000257.1 GCA_018400565.1 Bacilli bacterium
TTTGAAGGTCTTCCCGCCTTGATCCATAAGATACAGAAGGTGTTCTTTGACATCATCCAAAGGAAAGAAACGCACCTGGTGTTCCAACGATGCCAGACAATAACTGCATTTGAACGGACAACCCCGAGAGGATTCGATGTATTGGATCTTATTCGGGATGTGCGGGATGTCATCGCTGAAGAGATAGGGATTTCTTAAGTGGTCGAGGTCGGCAATCTCTTCTGACTTGGTACACACGACACCGGCATCGGTTTTAAAGGCAAGATTCGGAACGGATGTAGGTGCGCGGGTGCCCCCCAGCATGTCAAGCAATGCCGGGAAGGCTTTTTCCCCTTCACCGCAGATGATGTAATCTACAGGCAAATTATCGAGAAAATGAGCGGGTTCATAACTGACTTCGGGGCCCCCAAACACAATGAGGGCATTTGTTTTTTCTTTGATAATCGGCACAATGGTTTTGATGATCTCAACATTCCAGATGTAGACACTGAACCCGATGAGATCGGGTTTTTGATCTGTGATGGATTTGATGATGTCTTCGGGGGAGTCTTTGATTGTGTGTTCGATGAGTTTGACCGGTTTCGGGGTATTGGCTTTAAGCAACCGGATGGCAAGGTTGGTATGGATGTATTTGGCGTTAATGCCGATGAGTGTGATTTTCATGACGGACCCCCTCTTTCTATATTCTAACAAAACAGCCAAACAATACCAACATTATTTGGAATATGTTATACTTAAATCGGTGATAAACATGAATCAATTCAAACTCGTATCCGATTTCGAGCCGATGGGGGATCAGCCGAAAGCCATCCGCCGGCTTGTTGAAAATATTGATAACGGTATGGAAGAGCAGGTTCTTCTGGGTGCCACCGGAACCGGAAAAACCTTTACGATCAGCCATCTGATCGAAAATGCGAATCGCCCCGTGCTGGTGCTTGCCCACAACAAGACCCTCGCGGGTCAGCTTTATTCCGAGCTCAAATCTTTTTTTCCGGAAAACCGTGTTGAATATTTTATCTCGTATTACGATTATTATCAACCCGAAGCCTATGTGCCCGGCACCGATCTTTACATCGAAAAGGACGCACAGATCAACGACGAGATTGATGAGTTGCGGCATGCCGCGACATCATCGTTGCTCGAGCGGCGTGATGTGATTGTCGTCGCTTCGGTTTCATGCATCTATGGCATCGGTGATCCGGATATATATAAGGAAGGCATGGTGACGATCAGACTCGGTGATGACAATGGCCGGGACGCTCTGCTCGACAAACTCGTGTCCATCCTTTATGAAAGGAACGACATCGATTTTTCGCGCGGCAGTTTCCGTGTGCGAGGCGATGTTGTTGAGATCCTCCCGCCGTATGAGAAAACCAATGCCATCCGTGTCGAATTCGATTTTGACGAAGTTTCACGGATCCGTGAGTTCAATGTCCTGACCGGTGAAATTCTGCAGGATATGAATGTCGTGTCATTGTTTCCGGCTTCACATTTTCTTACGGATCAGGATAAACTTGAAGAAGCACTGGAACGCATTGAAAGGGAACTGGAAGAGAGGATTGCGTATTTCAAAGAACGCAATCAGCTTCTGGAAGCCGAACGCATCGAACAACGGACAAGATACGATCTCGAAATGCTGAGGGAGATGGGCACGGTGAGCGGTGTTGAGAATTACTCCCGCCATCTGGCACTGCGTGATGAAGGGGAAACACCGTCCGTGTTGCTTGATTTTTTCCCGGATGATTTTTTGATGATCGTCGATGAATCCCACGTGACCTTACCGCAGGTGCGAGGCATGTTCAACGGAGACAGGGCACGTAAGCAGACACTGGTCGATTACGGTTTTCGGTTGCCGAGCGCACTGGATAACCGTCCGCTTGATTTCGATGAATTCAAAGAAAAAATCAATCAGGTCGTCTATGTTTCCGCCACGCCGGGTGATTATGAACTCGAGCGCTCCGGTGACGTCGTCGAACAAATCATCCGTCCGACAGGCCTTTTGGATCCCGAGGTCGTCGTTGAACCAACAGAAGGACAGATCGACACGTTGCTTTCGGAAATCGAAAAAACGCTTGAAAGGGATGAGCGTGTCCTGATCACGACACTGACGATCAAGATGAGCGAGGATCTGACCGATTATCTCAAAAGCCTCGGCTACAAA
>JAGYMP010000258.1 GCA_018400565.1 Bacilli bacterium
TTTTTTGTGAAGGGGATGCCTTCGAAGTGACCACCTTCAGAAAAGACATGGGATATGACGATCACCGCCATCCGAGCACGATCGTTTTCTCCGATTCGCTTGAAGAGGATCTGAAACGCCGTGACTTCACCGTCAACGCCTTTGCGATGGATGCAAAGGGCAGGGTCATCGATCTTTTTGCCGGCACAGAGGATCTGAAACACAAAATCATCCGTGCCATCGGCGATCCCGGTAAACGCTTCAAGGAAGATGCGCTGCGTATCCTGCGCGCATTCCGGTTCACGGCGAAACTTGATTTCGACATCGAACAGAAGACATTGTCCGCCATCATCGAAGATATGCCGCTGCTCAAAAGAATCGCCAATGAACGGATTCTGGACGAACTCAAAAAAATGATTGAACTCCCTTTTGTGAAAAAAGCCATGACACTGATGAATGCATGCGGCGTGGGGCGTGTTTTTCCCGAACTGAAAAAAGGGTTGGAACGTGTTGTTGCTTCTGAGGAGCCCTTGGCCGATGATGGTGATTTTTTTACGCTGTGTCGACATGAGAATGAAAAACCATTTCCCAAAACATGGCGTTTCTCCAATCGCGAGAGGACAGAAATCAACCGGGACGCATTGCTTTTGGATAAGGTCTTATCTGAGGGCTTCGATGCCTATGATGTTTATACCCACGGCATGGACCGGTGCCTTAAGGTCAACCGGCTCCAACGGTTCTATGAACCCCGGAAGGATGATGAATCCGAGATCGCAAGACTCAAAGAGGATCTTCCGATCACCTCCGCAAAAGATCTGGCCTTTCGCGGAGCAGACATTCGCGAACTTGAGGCTCTTGACGATCCCGCGAGCATCGGCGGCCTGTTAAACGAGATCGAACGCAAAATCATCGCCGGTGAGTTGAAGAACGACCGTGATTCCATCAAAACGTTTGTCGAGGAAAGACTTAGAGAGGAACAAAACTAATGCCCCAAAACAAGACATTTTATTGTTATCTGGACGGTTTTGACGAATTGACGATCATCATACCGGTCAGACATTACCGTGATAACAACACATATACCATGGTCGGCAACGATGAGGAGATCACATTGGACATCGTTGAGAAACATCACATCGGCTCTGAAATCAAACTGATTGCCGCTTTTGATGCTTACATCGACCTAAAGACGATCTATCATGTCCGGGACGAGGATGGTCATGAAGCCGAGCTTCGCACCGGAAAAATCGTCCGGACACAGCTTTTCGACAATATTTATCATTATGACCGGGACGACCTCGGCGTCACGTATACGGAAGAAGCGAGCAAGTTCAAAGTATGGGCGCCGGTCGCCAAACGAATCAAATTGGAACTCATATCACCCGATGACGAACGGAATATGTATACCATGCGTTATAAGAATTCCGGCGTGTGGCGCCTCATGTTATCGGGCGATTATGAAGGATACCGGTACCGCTACCACGTTTATGTCAACGAAGAGGAAACATCGGTGCGCGACCCGTATGCCGTCGCATCGACTGTGAACGGCGAGTATGCTTATGTGATCGATCCCGACAAAACACGGTCAGTCACCCATGAGATCGAATTTTCCGGCGATCCCACGGATGCGGTCATTTACGAAATAAGCGTCCGTGATTTCACAACGGACACCGATGTCGATTTCGAGCACCGGGGAAAGTATCTCGGCATCACCGAGACGGAAAGGAAAACCCCCGGTGGGAAACCTGCCGGAATCGATTACCTTTCGGGTCTCGGCATCACCCATGTTCAGGTCATGCCGTTTTTCGATTTTCGCGGTGTGGACGAAGAACAACCGGAAGATGATTACAACTGGGGTTATAACCCCAGTCAGTATTTTGTTCCGGAGGGTTCATATGCGACGGATCCGGACAATCCTTATGCGCGGATCGACGAACTGAAACATATGATAGACACCCTGCACGAGAAAAACATCGGTGTGATTATGGATGTCGTGTTCAACCATGTCTACGATGCGGACGAATTTCCGTTCGAGAAACTCGTTCCCGGATATGCATACCATGTGGACAGACAGGGCATATACACCAATGTCTCCGGTTGTTCAAATGATTTGGCGACACACAGGAAGATGATACGTAAACTGATCATCGACGCATGCCTTTATTATGTCCGTGAATTTCATGTGGACGGGTTCCGGTTCGATCTGATGGGGCTCATCGATGTGGAAACGATGAATGAACTCCGGCAGGAGCTGCATGAAGAAAGCGAACACATCATGGTCTACGGGGAAGGCTGGAAAATGCATCAGACAAACCTCGCCGACCGCATGGCCCATATGTATAACAAAAATGTGTTGTATACGATCGGATTCTTCAACGACAAATTCCGTGAGGCCGTGAAGGGTTCGACATTCAAACCCGAGGATCCGGGGTATGCCTCCGGCAATCCGGCGGAATTCGTCGATGAAGTGAAGGAACTTGTCCAGGGAAGTGCGCATAAACGCTATCTTTTCAAGTATGCTTCGCAAAGCATCAATTATGTTGAATGCCATGACAATCAGACGTTTTATGACAAAATGACATTCATCACCGATGACACCGGTTTACGGAAATCGTATCAGCAACTTGCGACCGCGATGGTCCTGCTCTCCCAGGGTGTGCCGTTTTTGCATGCCGGACAGGAATTTTTCCGCAGCAAAGAG
>JAGYMP010000259.1 GCA_018400565.1 Bacilli bacterium
CACGATTCAGGGCAGGATCACCCTCGGGATGTATACGGCCTTTTTGGTCTACACAAGCAACATCATCTTCCCGATGCGTCAGCTCGGCCGCCTTGTGGGCGATTTCTCAAAATCCACGGTCGCCGTGGCCCGTTTGGACAGCATCTTGTCCGAGCCCGATGAATATGACATCGCCAACGGAACGAAAAAACCCGATATTGACGGACGCGTCCGTTTCGATCATGTTTCCTTCAAATTCCCCGATGCCAAAGAAGAGCATCTTAAAGATATCAATTTCAATGTGAAAAAAGGAGAGACGGTCGCGATCGTCGGCCGGACCGGGTCGGGTAAGACGACACTCATGAACCTGTTAATCCGCTTGCATGATTATCACCGGGGACGGATTATGCTCGGCGATCATGAAATCAAAGACATCGAGAAACATCATCTGAGAAAGCATATCGGCATTATTTTGCAGGAGCCGTTTCTTTATTCCCGTTCCGTGCTTGAAAACATCGGCATTTCCGATCGGGAATATCCGGAGGACCGCATTCATCAAGTCGCAAAAATCGCCCATGTCCATGAGGATATCGTCAATTTTGAAAAAGGTTACAAAACCATGGTCGGTGAACGCGGTGTGACGCTTTCAGGCGGTCAAAAACAACGTGTTGCGATTGCCCGCATGCTTTTAAAACCGAAACCGATTTTGATTTTTGATGATTCGTTGTCGGCGGTCGACACCGAGACCGATATCCAGATTCGCCAGGCACTCCAAAAAGAATGGCGGGATTCCACGGTGTTCATCATCACGCACCGGATCACCACAGCGATGGAAGCCGACCGCATCTTGGTGATTGAGGACGGAAAAATCGTTGAAGAGGGAACCCATGAGGATCTCTTGAGAAACAAAAAAATGTATCATAACATCTGGAGCATCCAATCACGGATCGACTACCAGGTCGAGGAGGGATAACCATGCACGATCATTTACTTGACGAAGAGACATTCACATCCCAAAAAGTCGACTGGAACGTATGGAAGAAGATTTTTTCTTTTATCGGACCTTTGAAGATTTATGTGTTCGCCGGCATGGCGGCTATGATTGTGTTGGCCATGACGGATGTGTTTTATCCATATATATCGAAGTTCGCGATTGACGAAATCATTCAGCCCAATCTCGAAGCGGGCACGCAGGATTTTTCAAAACTTAAATTGTTCATCGGCCTTTACATCGGTTTTATGATTGTTCAGGCGACGATGGTTCTTTTGTTTATCTATTTTGCGGGCAGGGTCCAGACCGAACTCGCATATGCCATAAGAAAAAAAGCCTTCAATCATCTCCAGGAACTGCCGTTTTCTTATTATGACAGAACCCGGACGGGATGGATCATGGCACGGATGACATCCGATTCAAGAAATTTGAGCGAAATCCTCTCGTGGGGTATTATCGACATGGTCTGGGGTTTGTTTTTAATGCTGTTTCTGACGATTTTCATGTTCGTCATCAATTGGAAACTTGCCCTTGTCACTTTGGCGGTCGTTCCCATGATGCTGTTGGTGTCAATCTTCTTTCGCAAATACATCCTGACAGCTTTTCGCTCGATCCGCAAAGTCAATTCGAAAATCACAAGTGGATACAATGAAGGCATCTCAGGTGCTGTCACAACAAAGACACTTGTGCTCGAAGACGACAATTTCGATGAATTCGATGAACTCACCTCGGATATGCGCCGCAAGTCCGTTCGGGCGGCCATGCTTCAGGGCATGTATTTCCCGAGTATTTTGTTCTTGATTTCCATTGGCGTGGCGGCGATTTATCTGACCGGGGGCAACATGGTGATCGAAATGGCGATTTCCGTCGGTACGCTTTATTTGTTCAGCAACTATGTCTGGCAGTTTTTTGAGCCCGTCAACAACATCGCCAATATCTATGCGCGTTTCCAACAGGCACAGGCCTCGGCCGAACGGATTGTTTCACTTATCGAAACCAAACCCGAGATCACGGATTCAGAAGAGGTTATCCGCAAATACGGGACCGTGTTTGACATGAAAAAAGAGAACTTCGAACCAATCAAAGGCGACGTCGAATTTCGTCATGTGACGTTCAAATACAACATCGGTGAGAAAGTACTTGATGATTTTAATCTGAAGATCAAAGCCGGGGAGTCCGTCGCCCTTGTCGGTCACACCGGCGCCGGAAAGTCAACCATCGTCAATCTCATTTGCCGGTTTTACGAACCGACGATGGGTAAGATTCTGATTGACGACGTCGACTATAAGAATCGCAGTATGTCATGGCTTCATTTTAATCTCGGTTATGTGTTGCAAGACCCGCATCTGTTCAGCGGAAGCGTGATGGAAAACATCCGCTATGGTAACTTGGAAGCCACGGACGAGGAAGTCATCGAAGCCGCCAAACATGTTTATGCCCATGATTTTATCATGAAATTTGAAAACGGTTATGACACGGAATGCGGCGAAGGCGGTTCTCGCCTTTCGGTCGGACAGAAGCAGTTGGTTTCGTTCGCACGCGCCATTTTGTCTGATCCGAGTATTCTTATCTTGGATGAGGCGACCTCATCAGTCGACACAGAAACAGAACAAGTCATCCAAGACGCCATCGGGAAATTACTTGAAAACCGTACGTCAATCATCGTCGCCCACCGGTTGTCAACCATCGTCCACAGCGATGAGATTTTGGTGCTCGATGACGGAAAGATCATCGAAAGGGGCAAACACAGACAGTTAATTCAAGAACGCGGGCATTATTATAAACTTTATACCAATCAGTATTCGAAGGAAATGCTCGATCAGACAGGCAAATAAAAATGGAATGGCCGCGGGATTGGACCCGCGGCCGGACCATCTCATTCTTTTTCAGAAAATCTGTGATTTTCTTTGCAAAAAGGACGGTTTTTTTGTATAATAATAAAAGCTGCCGGTGTGGTGAAATTGGTAGACACGATAGACTCAAAATCTATTGCCGTAAGAAGCGTGTCGGTTCGAGTCCGACCACCGGTACCAAAGGATATCCGGCCATGCTTGTGAAAAGCATGGCCTTTTTTCTTACAACGATTGATGGATAACGATATATTGATGAACATTGGGAGCGAATGCACATGCGTCTAACCCCGATTGACTGGGGAAATTTTTCCGATGTGTCGGCATTGCGTCCGAAGAAAAGCCAAGAAGCCTATCTACCGTCGGTCGATCATTTTCTTGCCGAAGCTTATGTGAATGTATCGTTGGGATATCCGGATATATGCAGAGCAATCTATGCGGAAGATAAGCTCGTCGGTTTCACGAAAATTGTTTATGTGCCCAAGAATGAGAAACCGTATGATTTTAAACATGATGCATGCATGATTGATTGTTTGTTGATCGATCGTGATTATCAGAACAAAGGGTATGGAGCCGCAGCGCTTAAATTGATTCTCAATTATATCAATGATAAGTTGGATTGGCGCTATAAAAGTGTTCGCCTTACCTGTCAAAAAAACAATGACCGCGCAATCCGCTTTTTTAAACAACATGGATTCAAACCCATGGATGTAACGCTTGAAGGACGCCAGCACCTTTGGTTGTTTGAATTAAGTAATCAGGGATGATGGCGTTTCATCGTCGGATGAGAGGGTCATTTCACATGAAATCATGTTTTTTGGTTTCTTTGTCGCCATTCATCGTGTATAATGTATATGATTCACACGGAGGACGTTTATGATACAATCAATCAAAAAATTCATATATAGCGACCTTTTTATTGTATTTTGGGGTCTTTTGACCTTTTATCTTTGGATGAACGATTATGCACATTGGGGTCTTTATATTTATTTGGGTGCATTATTTTTGATTTTTGTTTTGTCAAAGGATGTGTTGCCGTCCATTGTCGTGCTCTTTAACGCTTTATTCGTGATTTCCAAAACAGAATGGGCGCTTGATGCCATCCCGCTTTATCTTTATATGACGCCCGTCGCATTGATTTCGGGTATGGTCATCCACATGATTCGTTTTAAGACACCCTTCAAAGGAAAGATGTCGCTCGGCATCGGCATCATGTTCGCTGCGATGCTCTTATCATCGTTCAATGCCGATTTCATTGATATGAATTATGTTTTTTATGGTATCGTCGGATTACTTTATGTGTTGATTTACTTTTTCTACAACAATTCGCTTTCCGAAACCAAACTTTCTTATTTTCTCAAAACATTGTTCGCCCTCGGTGTGCTGATTTCAGTTCAGGTCTTTTATTATTATCTTACCGTGGATGATATCGTGCAAGCGATCGATCATAAAACGATCAATCTCGGGTGGGGCATTTCGAATTATGTTGCGACGTATCTGATTATTTTCACGACGGTGACGTTTTATTATGCCCGGACATCAAAATGGGGGCTTGTGTTTCTGCTCATCGGCATTTTTGAAGCGTTGATGCTTATCTTCACGCTCTCGCGGGGCGGTATCATCGCCTTTGCGGGAACACTGGCGTTGATTTTGTTTTATCTGTTCTACCAAAACAAACGATGGCCTGTCATGCTTGGGGGGATTCTGACGATTGCATTGGGTATTTACTTTGTCGTCAATGCTCTTCCGGATGTGTTCAGGGGACTCTATGAGCGGTTTATGGACCGCGGCCTCGATCCCACCGGACGTTTTGAGATTTATAAGAATGCCTGGGAGACATTCAAGGATTACCCGCTTTTCGGAAAAGGTCTGTTCGCAAGGCTTGATGAAGCCGGGGATTACCGGATGTATCACAACACCATTTTACATACGATGGCCACATTCGGAACGATTGGCCTGATCGGACTTCTGATTCAGTTGTTCATGATGTTTAAGGTCGTTCTTTCTAAGTTGTCACTTGAACGCATTGCCGTCGTGATTGCCATGCTCGGCATGCATGCACACGGTATGGTTGACAACATTTATTACATGCCGCAGTTTATGATATTATTGTTTATCATCATCGCTGTGTTTGAAAATATCAACAAAACCGGCGACGCATCAAACGAAACGTTATTGAACGGGGGTAGCGCATGAAGAAAAAAAACCGGCTCAAGTTATCGTTCTTTCTCAATCTTTTTTTCACAGTTGCTGAAATCATTGGTTCGGTCCTTACCAACAGCATCGCACTCTTGTCGGATGCGATCCATGATTTCGGGGATTCGATTTCCATCGGACTTTCGATGTTTTTCGAAAAACGCGCACAGAAAAAACCGGACAGTGATTACACATATGGGTACCGCCGTTATTCACTGCTCGGCGGGATGATTGCTTCGATTGTTTTATTGGTCGGTTCCACGATTGTCATCGTGCAGGCCGTCCCGAGGCTGTTTGAACCCGAAGAGGTCCGTGCCGGCTTGTTGATTTATTTCGCGATCGGCGGTGTGCTAGTCAACGGGGCTGCGGCCCTCAATGCGGCCAGAGGTTCATCACTCAATGAAAAGGTCATCTCACTGCATTTGTTTGAGGATGTCTTGGGTTGGGTGGCATTGCTCATCGCTTCGATTATTATGAATATTTGGCCAGTGTATTGGCTTGATGCGGCTTTGTCGATTGGGTTCACACTTTATATTCTGAGTCATGTCTGGACGAATATGAAAGAGATCACGGCCATCTTTTTGGAACGGGCTCCCGGCGATCCGTCGCTCGGTGAGATCAAAGAGGCTTTGTCGGATATCAACCATGTCAAAAACATCCATCATGTCCACTATTGGCGATTGGAAGAGAACATCCCATTATTGACCCTGCATGTGACGGTCGATGGTGAGATATCGAAAGAATCATTCATCGTCATGCAGCATAAGATACATGAGGTTTTGAATGAGATGGGCATCGAACACGTGACAGCCGAACCGGAATTTGAAGGCGACGAATGCATGATGCCGCCTTGCGAGGATTTCATTGATGATGCGAGTTCAAACGACAAAGGACATCATCACCATTAACCAGCTTTATAAGTGAAAAGGCGCTCCGATCGGAGCGCCTTTTCTATATATCACAAGCTTTGAGGGGATAGGGTTTTAGGGGTTGTATTCAAAGCTTGTAAACGAGAATTACAGTGCGAGGTTTTCGTTTGTTTCTTCAGAAGACCCCTCGTCGTCTTCATCATCATCGTCATCATTTTCCATGTCGTCGTTATCTTCATTGTCTTCATCGTCATCATCGTCGTCGTCATCGTCAAAGTGACGTCCGCGGCGTTCTTTGTATTCTTCGCTGTCTTCATCATCGTCACCGCGTTTTGCATCTTCGTCGGCACCGGGGCGAATACTGTATTCATAATAGGTTTCGCCGGTTTCCGGATCGGTAAGGACATCTAAGAAAACGATGCCTTTTTCGCGGCCTTCGGATGTGGTCACGTCATACATGATTTTGATGACGGTATCTCCGTCTTCAATTTCTTTTTTGAACATGTAGCGGCCTTCGTAATCCTCTTCGTCGATATCGAGCATGACTTTGATTTCGTCATCTTCGCTTTCGACTTTGACACGGCTGCGGCTTGAAACGAGTCCGTCGGTTACGGCGACATAATGGAATTTGCGTTCTTCACCGTTATCTTCGGATTTAAAGTCGACTTTGACAAAATTGTCTTTATCGATATAAGAATAGAGTCGGACTTTTTCTTCATCGTCCTCGATGATTTTCTTTCCTTCGAGATTATACGTGTTGTTGCCGTCAATCATGATGCCTTCGATATAAACAGTGACAGCGTCGTCATCTTGGTCATCAAAATTGAATTCACGATTTTTCGCACGTTCCTCAACGCGTTCTCTGTGTTCGTTACCTTCGTTGTCATCATCGGTTTCGGTGTCATCCTCAGTGGTGACGGGTTCGTCTTCTGTGGTTGTGACATCTGAAAGCGGTGCTGTCGTGTCTGTGGATGTGGTGGTTTCGTTTTCTGTGGTGGTTTCATCCTCAGTGGTCGTCTCATCTTCGGTAGTTGTTTGTTCGTCCTCTGTCGTGGTTTGTTCATCGTCATTTTCGGATGAATCGTCATCTGAGAGATCGATTTCGTTGTAATAAATCGTATAGGTCTTTTCCGCGCCGTCAAGTCCGATGGTCGTGAAGTAAGAGACATACTCATAATCCGGATAATCAGGATTGTCGTTGACTTCGCTCACAACGTTAAGATCGTCGGGATTGCCAAGGAATTTCTCCATCATTTCGACGTATTTGTCGACGTCTTCCATTGTGGTGTTGAAGACGGGAGCGTTTCCTTTTCCGATGTTTCCGGGGTTGTCAGGCGGCATTTCATCGTTCATGGCAAGCGGCATCGACATGGTTGTCGTGCTTGTGGTGCTTTGTTGGAGCAAGCTTGTGGCTGAGATGGCCTCAAGTGTGAATATTTGATTATCATTTGCCAAAACGTCGTTGGTGCCGTCAGTGGTTTGGCATGCATAGAAGCCTAAACTTCCAAAAACCAGCAATGCCAATACTATAAATTTCTTAAATAATGTTTTCATGGTGTATTCCTCCCTGGTTTTGTTTTCACTTAATATACGTATAAGATGATTGTTTTATTGGGATTAATTTAAATAAACCTGATAAATGTAAAACAAACGATGGAATATGGCTTCAAACCGCGTTTAAATCAATATCGGGTCCGGTGTGATTTGTTGGATTGCGATCGTTGTCTTCCTCATCGTCCCCATCATCATCGTCGTCAAAAGGTGACTGGGAACCTTCTCCGGGATCCTCATCCTCATCATCGAATGGTGAGCTTGATCCTTGTCCGGGATCCTCATCATCATCGAATGGTGAGCTTGATCCTTGTCCGGGTTGCTCGTCCTCGTCGTCCTCGTCGTCATCTTGAAACGGGAAACCCGAACCTTGTCCGGGCTGTTCGTCGTCATCATCATCGTCATCATGACCGAAAGGAGGATTCCCTTGTGTGGAGTCCTCATCCTCATCGTCATCGTCGTCATCATTGTCACGGAAATCATCCTCAGTGGCTTGTCGGGATCCTTTTTCGGAACGGCCACGTTCGATGTTTTGGTTGTTGATGTGATAACGGTAGACGGAGGCGCCGGTTGTGTTTTGTCCGACACTCACGCGGAATTCACCTTCGGCTTCGTTTTCGCCGTTTTCAAATGAAAATTTGACTTGGAATCCCGGTTCATCGTTATCGTCATGTTCCTTTTCGATTTCAAGATTGAATGTATGATTTTTTGATTTGACATTGATTTCGGCTTTGATTTCATCATCATCCATCTCAAGTTCAACTTCACTTTCATGGTCGAGTTCACCATGTTTGTAAACTTCGAAAAGATAGGATTGTTCGTCATCTTCCAAGACGGTTTCCGAATAGACATAGTTGTCATCATCGATTTTTGCCGTGAAGAACGTTTCCTTTTCGCCGTCTTCGGTTTTTGTTTCGCCGGTGACGTCATATTCTTTTTCGCCCATCATCATGATGCCGGTGAACGTTTGGTTTTCATCAGTGGTTTCGATGTTCAGATGAAGGGTGTATTGGACGAGGTTGCCTAAAAGATTGGTGCTTTTGTAAGTGACCATCGTCTCGTAACCTTCGCGGTCCGAAGGACCTTGTTCATAAATCATTTGGGTTTTGTTGCCGATGGTGCTTTCAAGCATGTTCATGTATTGGTTGATGATGTCGATTTCACTTTCCAGTAAATTGAATGTTTCATCGTCATCATCGTCATCATCAAGTTCCAAGATGGATGTGGAGGACTCATGATAGCTCAGTGTTTCCGTTGTCTCGGTATAGAGCAATGAGGTGGCACTGATGGTCTGGAATGTGATTTCCTCTGTTTCAGATTCAAGCGGGGTTGTGCTGGTGTTTGAAGAAGGAGCATTGATCATGGTATAGCCGAAGAAGAAACCGAAAACGATGATAATGACCGCAAACGTCATGGACATTGCGTGTTTGAACGGAAATGGTTGGTGTGTTTTTTCCGGTTTGGGTTCGATGGCGATCGCATCGAGATTGATGTGCGACAATACATCGGGGATGTCTTGTTCGGTCTTTTCGATCAACATCCGTTTGATGTCTTTGTTTTTCATTTCGGTTCCTCCTTTCCTTTGTCGTATTTTTTTCGAAGTTTTTTCATGGCTTTGTTATAGAGCCAAAGCGTTGTTCCAAGTGGTTTATCGACGATGTTCGCGATGGCTTTGAATTTGTAATCGTTTACGACCCGAAGCATGACAACCTGGCGTTCGTCGGCTTCCAGGCCTTCAATCATTTCTGCGGTTTCATAAGTGTGATGAGGTTCGTGGTAAGACCCTTCGAACATGTAATTGCTCTCTTGGGGATCGACGGTTGTGCTTTTGGATTCCTTGCGTAAATAATCAAGGGTGAGGTTTTTGGCGATCTGGACGAGCCAGGCGTTGAAATTCCTGCCCTTTTTATATGTATGGATTTTTTCGAGCATGCGGATGTAGGTATCCTGCATGAGATCCTCGGTCACGGTTTTGTTTTTGACCAGGGAAATGATGATCGAAAACACGCCTCTTTTGGTCGCCTCATAGACTGTGCGAAATGCTTCGTCGTCTTTTTGGGCCAAGCGGTCGATGTATTCATCGAAGTTGATTTTTTCCATGTGCCTCACCACCTATGCCATATTATATAACAAAGGCGATGAATAAACAAAGTTCTTGAATGGTACTTTAAAAAATGGTTGATTACCCCATCAATCATGTTTATAACCCCATCTTTCGCTTAATATACGAACAAACCGCTTTAATTATTGGTAAAATCTTGTTTTTTTAAAAAAGTTGTGTGCTTCATGTTATAATAATGATGTTTAACAGAGAAGAGGATTGACGATGACGCGACACAAAAAACGTGTCTGGGAACTCGACTTTCTCAGAGGGTTTGCGATTATGATGATGGTCTTCGATCATCTGATGTTCGATCTCAAAAGCCTTCCCGTCTGGTTTGCGAATTTCCATGACCGTACCGACAATTTCATTCACGGGCTCGCGGATTTGGCTGGTCTTTATTGGCGAAGCGATCTCCGTGCTTTCGGGCATTTTTTCTTTGTCGCTTTGTTTTTGTTGGTGTCGGGCATCAGTTTCACGTTTTCCAAAAACAATTTAAAGCGGGGGTTGAAACTGGCGGTCGTCGCCACCTTGATAAGCATCATCACCTATGTGACCGATGAGCTTACGGGATTGCATGTGTTCATCTTGTTCGGTATCATCCACATGTTTGCGTTTGGTATTTTGCTCACATATCTCTTAAGGCGGATATGGGACAACGATGTGTTCATGCTGATCATGGGAACAACGGTCGTCGTGATCGGGATATGGTTCGATTTTATGAACCTTGCATATGCCGGACCGCTGGATGTTGATGCAATCTTTAAAGTCATCCTCGGTATGCGTTGGTATGGGGCCGATCATTTTGGATTGTTCCCGTATGCGGGTGTGATCATGATCGGTACTGTGATCGGCAATCGTTTTTATCACGCCAAAGTTTCGCTGGTCCCGCAGTTGAGGAAGCGTTGGCAGGCATCCGTCCTTTGGAGCGGCCGTCATTCGTTATGGATTTTTTTGTTTCACCAGCCGGTTTTGATGGCATTGGTTTTTGCCGTCATGTATCTGTTTGGATATCATATTTAGGAGGAATCGACCATGAACATCAATCAATCGCTTTATGGAGTCATCAAGGACACGGCACAAACGTATCCCGACAATGATGCCTTGTATTATAAAAACAAAGCATTTTCATATGATTTTTTGTTGAAGGAGATTGATGCCGTGAGTGAGGGTCTTTATCATCTCGGCATCCACAAGGAAGTCGTTGTCACGATGGCGATGCCCAATGTGCCCGAAGCGGTAATTTTGTTTTATGCCGTCAACAAACTGGGTGCGATCTGCCATATGGTGCATCCGTTGACCTCAGAAAAACAAATGCGTGCATTCATGAAGGAAACCAACAGCAAAACGCTGATTGTCCTTGACACGTTTTTTGAACGATATAAACCATTGATCGACGGCCATAACCAATGTGTATTGGTCAATCCGACCGGTTATCTGCCCTGGTACATGAGCCTCGCATACCGCCTGATGAACCATAAGCGGTTGAAAGACATTCCTTATGGGCATGATGTGTTACACTATGAAAAACTCCGTGAGGAATCTTCTGTCATGGGCGAAGAAGAGGTCGACCCGAAAGCAACTGCCGTTTATCTTCACAGCGGCGGAACGACCGGCAAGCCTAAGACAATCGAATTATCGGCTTATGCGATCAATGCCCTGGCCGCGAAAGGTTCATATATTCTTGATGAAGAGGACTTTACCGGCAAACACATGCATGCCGTGTTGCCGATGTTCCACGGTTTCGGTCTTTGCATGGGCATCCACAGCATGTTGTCACACGGTGGCACGGATGCATTGATGCCGAAGTTTTCCGCCAAAGAAACCGCAAAACTCATTAAGAAGAATCGTGTGAATTATGTTATCGGCGTGCCATCGTTGTTTGAGGCTCTATTAAAAGAACCGTCCTTCAACGGTCCGTATCTGTCCAATCTCCATCAGGCATTCGTCGGCGGGGATTATGTCACAAGGGATCTGAAGGACCGGTTTGATGATGTCATGGAAGAACATGGTTCACAGGCCCGTTTGTTCGAAGGCTATGGGCTTACGGAAGTCGTCACAGTCTGTTCAGTCAATACGACGTTCGACCACAATCGCGACAGCGTCGGAAAACCCCTGCCCGGGATTGACATGGTCACGGTCGACACAAAGACAAGGGACCTACTGGAACCGATGCAAAGCGGTGAACTCGCCGTGAGTGGCGACACGATGATGAACGGTTATCTCAATCAAGAAGAAGCGACAAAGAACACGATGTTAGCAATAGATGACAAACCATATCTGTTAACCGGGGATTACGGATTCATTGATTCGGACGGCTATGTGCATTTCCGTCAGCGTCTGAAACGGATCGTCAAAGTATCCGGAATGCCTATTTTGCCCGCGGAAATTGAGGATGTCCTCATGGATTTCAAGGAAGTCAAAGAAGCGGCGGCCATGGGTATTCCCGATGAGAAGATGGGTTTTGCGATTGCATTGTTCATTGTCTGGGACGACGAACAAAACAAGTTGTCCGATGAACAGATCAAACAAGCCGTCAGAGAATCGCTGTCGGTGTATGCCGTGCCCAAAAGAATCATCACGCTTTCAGAATTACCGAAAACAGCCATCGGAAAAACGGATATCGAAACGTTAAAAAAGAAAATCTCATAAAAAAAAGCAGATCCGACAAATGGGATCTGCTTTTGATTGTAAAGATTTAATACAAACGCTGGTTGAGGTCGCGGAAATAAAACACGATCAATTTCACGAGCATATCTTTGATTTTCTCGTTGTTATGGATGTTTTCCTTGAAGACTACAAAAATGGACTGAATAAAACTTGCCGCGACGACTTTGAGAAAATAATCATCGAACTTGCCGGGAAAATATTCCCTGATTTTGTTGATAACCAACGATTCCAGTTGTGTTTTGACTTGGTGATAATGAGTCCCGGTCGAGTTGAATATCATGATGAATATTTCTTTCGTGTACGGACTCAACACATTCATGACGTATGTGACAAGTTGGTTGGCGTCATGTAAGGAATCGATTTGCGTGATGTGAAGTTTCTTGTCGAATGTTTCCAAATCGTCCAAAGCTTCCTGTGCCGGTTGTAAAACAGCGTTGAACAAGGCTTCTTTGTTTCGGAAATAACGATAAATGTTACCGACGGTGATGTTTGCGCTGTCGGCAATCCGACGCATGTTTGCATTTTGGTACCCGCGCTCAAAAAACTCCGCAATCGCACCCTCGATGATTGCATTTCTCACGCTCTCCTTCAATACCTGCATCTTAAACCCTCCTTGCATATAATAGTGTCAATCATAGAACAAAACAGGTCGTATGACATAAGTCATAATGAAAATGTTTCGTTCACCCATTCATTATATAGTATTTTTTCGTGAATTACAACACTTTTGATAAAAATGTAGTTTTTTTCGGATATTGTTGTTTTGTTATGAAAAATGTAAGAGTTTTCATCAAATAAGACTTGTTTAATAAATTAATGACTGCCATCGTTGTGTAATTCAAGCAATTAGTTTCTCATGCGGAACCATTTTTATTTATTTCGACATGGGTTGGATGCTATGAAAATCGTGGAACGGAGAAGAAAGAATCATGCTGAGAGGATTCATCTCAAAGGATTAAAAGCCTTCATGAAGGAAAAAACCATTGCTTTGCAAAGCAGAAAGCAATGGTTTTGTGAAATAAAAGTGAACGATAATTTATAGGGTTATTGACATTGAGAGGTCAGCATTATATAATTTTGATATATGAGGGAGAGGTGGACCACATGAAAAAATTCTTAAGTGCGTTCACGGTGCTCATCATGACCCTTCTTGCCGGAGTGGTCTTGATTCCGTGGAACAATCTAACACAATGGGGCATGGGATATGCCTACCTTGTCGGCAATGAGAT
>JAGYMP010000260.1 GCA_018400565.1 Bacilli bacterium
AGCAATAAGCAGCTGCTTATTGCTTTTTGTTTGTCATTCTGTCCAAAACGAGTGCGTATCCTTCCGAACCGTAATTAAGTGCTTTGTTGATGCGGCTGATCGTTGCCGTTGACATATGTGTTTCTTCCGAGATTTCGTGATATGGCTTGTCATTTCTGAGCATTTTCGCCACTTTCAAGCGTTGTGCCATATCTTTGAGTTCCTTGATCGTACACAGATCTTCGAATAAACGGTAACAATCGCCTTTGTCTTTCAACGTCAACATGGCATCGAACAGAAAATCCATGTCATCATCAGCAAAACGGGAGCGATAATCCATACTATCACATTCCTTTCATCATTTTTCTTTAAATCAAGCGTTTGTATCGTTCGATTTCCCAGTTGGTCACGAACTTGCTGAAATCATGCCATTCAAGCATCTTGAGGTCAATGAATTTATGGTAGATATGATCGCCCAGGGCTTCTTTCATGAGCGGATCTTCCGTCATGGCGATGACAGCCTCTTTCAGATTGCTCGGAAGATTCTCGACACCGAGTGCCTGACGCTCTTCCGGTGTTTTTTCAAACATATTCGCATCGATGGAATCGATGGCCGTAAAATCATGCTCGATACCGTCAAGTCCGGCTGAAAGCACAGCCGCCATGGCCAGATAAGGATTTGCGGATGTGTCGATATTGCGGATTTCGGTACGGGTTTTTTCGCCCCGTGTCATCGGGATGCGGATCATGACGGAGCGGTTTTTCTCCGACCATGATATGTAACACGGTGCTTCAAATCCCGGTACCAACCGTTTATAGGAATTCACGGTCGGGTTGGTAAGGGCACAAAATCCTTTGGCATGTGTGATCAATCCCGTCAGCCACTGACGGCAGGTCTTTGACAGACCTTTCGGATCGTCGGGATCGCTGAAGACATTGTGTCCGTCCCAGTCATTGATTGAACAATGCGCATGCATGCCCGACCCGTTGATGCCCTCGATCGGTTTGGGCATGAACGATGCGTGAAGACCGTGGCGTCTTGCCACATTTTTTGCGACAAGTTTGAAAGTCTGAATGTTGTCGCATGCTTCCAGGACATTTGAAAACTGGAAATTGATTTCATTCTGACCGGGTGCGACTTCATGATGGGAAGCTTCCATCGTGAAACCGATGCTTTCTAATTCGAGGACGATGTCTCTGCGGCATTCGCCCGCATCATCGATCGGCGATAAATCAAAATAACCCCCGTTGTCGGTGACTTCATTGGTAATCTTGCCGTTTTCATTCATTTTGAACAGGAAAAATTCGGGCTCAAAACCGATATTCAAATTTGAAAAGCCCATATCCTCCATTTTTTTGATGATCCGTTTAAGATTGACCCGTGGATCGACCGGTGCCGGTTCATGTTCCGATGTGTAGGCATCACAGATCACCCGACCGACTTTTCCGTAAGCGGTTTTTTCCCACCGTTGCACCAACCACGTGTTGAAATCGGGTTTGAGATACATATCCGCTTCCATCAGCCTCGCGAAGCCCTCGATGGAGGATCCGTCAAACATGATCTCACCCTCAAGGGCGGATTTCAACCGTCCGACGGGAATCTCGACACTTTTGATCGTGCCGTTGATGTCGGTGAACATCAACCGGATG
>JAGYMP010000261.1 GCA_018400565.1 Bacilli bacterium
TGATATAATGATTGAGAGGAAGTGATTGATATGGAATTGGTCATTCGTGCAAAAAAACCTGAAACGATCAAACGCATGATGCATGAGAATAATATACCGGTCAAGATCATAGAAAAAAAGGATCAACATCTTGAGATTTATGTCGCAAAAAACCTTAAGACGAGGAAAGACACAATTAAAAAGGGCGAAAACGTTCATTTCTTCATCACCGATGAAGGTATAGACAAACGCATCAAACCTGAGGACAAATCTATCGATATCATCTATGAAGATGATTATCTTTTGATTGTGAACAAACCGACCGGCATGCCTGTCATGGTATCAAAGGCCCATCGCGAGGCAACACTTGCCAATGCGTTGATGCATCATTTTCTCAAACATAAAATTAAAAACCATATCCACTTCGTCAATCGACTTGACAAAGAATCAAGTGGTCTTGTATTGATCGCCAAGCATAAATTCATCGCTTTCTTGTTGAGCGATAAAGTGGGTGCGACGATCACCCGCCACTATCATGCCATCCTTGATGGTGTGTTGCCGCTTAAGGAAGGTTGCATTGATCTGCCCATCAGCCGCAAAGAAGGTTCAATTGAACGCGAAGTCAGTGAAAAGGGGAAAGAATGCAAGACGAATTACAAGGTCGAAAAAGAGTTTTTGAACAAATCATTGGTTCGCATAAGGCTCAATAAAAACAGAACGCATCAGGTCCGCGTGCATTTTGCACATTTTGACGCACCGATTTTAGGTGATTATATTTATAATCCGGAATCATCAAGCGAAGATTTGCTCATGCTTGTAGCCGACCGCATGGTATTCAATCATCCCGTCACGGACGAACAAATCGATAAAAAAATTACGTTCCCCAAGCCGTTTCAGGCTTATTTGGACAAATATTCCCGTTGAAAAACGTTTTCATAAACAAACAGACGTCTTCGTCCTTGACAGACGTCTTTTTTAATGTATAATTATAATCGAAACTTAAAACTTCATATTGTGTAGAGGCAGCAATGCAAATGAGTAAATCGTGGAGTCGGTAGACAGCGAAACGATCGAAAGGTAACCATTGCCGAATGGATGAAGCAGACATGCTTTTTCCATGGGGACCGGGGTTAACACCCGGGTCACTCCTGATTTTCTCCTTTAAGAGAAAATAGAGGCGCTAACGTGTCAAAATTCCTGTTTTTGATTGCAAGCGTCCGATATGACGCTTTTTTTTGTTTCAAAAAATCAAAAGGAGGAATTTTTATTATGATGAAAAAAATGATGTTAGGTTTTTTTGTGATGGTGATAGCCGGGGTGCTTTCAGGATGCGGGACGGATGCCATTGATGTCAACGGCGATAATTATGCTGCGATACAGGAACGCGGCAGCATCACCGTTGGCATGGAATGCGCTTATGCGCCCTTTAATTGGACTGTTCCCGGCAATGATGCACAATCCGAAGCGATGCCGATCGACGATTCGAATCAGTATTGTGACGGATATGATGTGGAAATCGCGCAGACGATCGCCGATGCACTCAGTGTCGATCTGGTCGTCAAAGCCATCAACTGGGAGGCTTTGATTCCCTCTTTGGCCCAAAGCGGTGAAATTGACATGATCATCGCAGGAATGAGTCCGACCGCCGATCGTGCACAAACTGTGGCATTCACAGATGAATATTATGCCTCGACCCATGTGGTTGTCTTACGCGAAGATTCCGATTATGCCGATGCAACGTCAATCGACGGGTTTTCGGGTGCACAGGTTGTCGGACAGATGGGGACAATTTATGATGAGGTGATCGGTCAAATGGACGGCGTGATCCATGCAAACGCCTTAGAAGACGTGCCGACGATCGTCACAGCGATTAAAACGGGCACGATGGACGCAACCGTGTTGGAATTGCCGGTGGCCGTGGCTATCACCGAAGCGAATCCATCGTTGACGTACATCGCATTCACCGAAGGAAACGGCTTTGATGTTTCTTATGAAGATCGTGTCGTATCCATCGCAGTCCGTCAGAATGATGTGACGTTGCTTGAGGAGATTAATGCGGTTTTAACGAGGATCAGCCAAGAAACACGTGAAGAGTGGATGTTTGACGCCATTGACCGACAACCCCGGTGATGCGACACAGCAACAGATTTTTCTTCCATGCCCTTTTGTTCTTGGCAGCTTTTCTCTTATTGACACAATTAACGGCTCACGACGATATCCATAAAACAGAAGCCGATAACCGGAGCACGCGTCTTGATCCCCGGATTGAAGAGGCTGTCGAGAACCTTACGTTTTATTCGGCTTACAATAACCAAACACTGACGGAAGAGGAATTACACGATATCAAGACCGGATTTTATCTGCCGGTCCGTTATGGCGATGTGAACATCACGTGGGACGTGTCATCACCTTATGTGGGAAACGCTGGTCTGAGGACCATCGAATTGCGGAATGAAAACGGAACATACGAAATTGAAGTGGTAACGATTAATATCATCAGCACGCCACCTGTATGGAAGGGCAATGAAACGTTTGTCCTTTCAGGGACCTTCACTTATGATGATGATATCCATGTTTATGCATACACCGGTGCTGTTGCACCCGAGATGGGTGATGGTTTTTTAGAAGGCGCGGCGTTCACCTTCATTCGATACATATCATTGTTTTTGGACGGCGCATTAACAACGCTTTTGCTTGCACTTTCAGGCACTGTATTGGGTTTTTTCCTGGGCATGGTGCTTGTGTTTCTGAGACTGGCTGATGTGAATGTTTCGGATTCATCATTTATTGTTTTGATGAAACATTCGGGTGCTTCACTGTCCAAAGGATATATCACCGTGTTCAGAGGCACACCGATGATCGTACAAGCCAGTTTCTTCTGGTATGGGCTGGGTTTGTTCGGTGATGCACTGCTCTGTGGCTTGTTCGTTGTTTCCCTGAACACCGGCGCATATATCGCAGAGATTTTGAGAGGCGGCGTTAATGCGGTCGATCCCGGACAAAAAGAAGCGGCCAGAAGTTTGGGAATGTCGCATACACAAACGATGATTCATGTGATTTTACCACAGGGAATCAAAAATGCCTTGCCGGCCATCGGCAATGAATTCATCATCAACATCAAAGACACCGCCGTGCTTTCAATCATCGGGATTTATGAATTGTTCAATCAAACACGAAGGATTGCGGGATTACATTATCGACAACTCGAAGCTTATTTTGTCGTTGCACTGATATATCTGGTCTTAACATATAGTATGAGTCGATTTTTGCGTTACGTTGAGAAAAAGAACGGATTGAACGCAAAAGAGCTCACAAGCTCGAATTGAGGATTATCATGGAAAACATCATTGAAATCAAACAACTCCATAAAAGCTTTGATGACCAAATCGTATTGAAAGGCATCGATCTCAATATTAAGAAAGGTGAGGTTGTCTGTGTCATCGGTGCGTCGGGATCCGGTAAATCAACACTCCTCAGATGCATGAACCGTCTTGAGGAACCACAAAACGGAACGATTATCTTTCAAGGCAAAAATTTACTTGACAAAAAAACAAATTTGAATCATTTACGGGTAAAAATGGGTATGGTATTTCAACAGTTCAATTTATTCAATCATAAAAACGTCTTAGAAAATTTGCGGATGGCTCCAAGAATCGTTTTTGGTCAAAAACGAAAGGATTTAAGTGACAAAGCCTTCAAGAACCTCCAGGCTGTCGGCATGGAAACATTTGCAGAACAATCGGTCACAACATTGTCAGGCGGCCAAAAACAACGCATCGCCATCGCCAGGGCTTTGATGATGGATCCGGAAATCATGTTATTTGATGAGCCGACAAGCGCGCTCGATCCCGAAATGGTCGGAGAAGTGCTTGAGGTGATGCGTTCGCTGGCAAATCGCGGTATGACTATGGTCATTGTGACACATGAGATGAATTTCGCTAATGACGTTGCTGATCGGGTTGTATTCATGGATGACGGAATTGTTCTGGAACAGGGTAACCCCCAAACCATATTCAAAAACCCGAAACATGATCGGACCAAAGCATTTTTACAACGGATCCTCAGACATGCATGATGTTAAAGGACCGCTCTAAGATTAAATGAGCGGTTTTTCATGTCCTGCATCTTAAAATATGACAGGTCGTATGTAATTAGAAAAGACATTAACACGGTCAGAACATACAACGAATTATCTTTTTGGCTTGCATCGTCTTTGATGATTTGCTTTTTTTTAAACGTGCCTTATGGTAAAATAAACGTAGGAGATGATTGTATGGTCGTTATATTCGGTGGATCCTTTAATCCTCCGACCATTGCACATAAAGTAATTTACGGACACATCGACAAATATGTTTGTGTTGATACATTCATTTATCTTCCTGTCAGTCAGAAATATGCAAAAGAAAATTTAATTGATAATAAGCATCGTTTGGAAATGCTAAAACGCATGACCCGTGATTTGCCTAAAGCCAAGGTGTCGGATATGGAACTTCGTGATAATACTTACCGCGGAACATACGCAAGTCTCAAACGATTTCAAAACAAGTATCCGAAACATGACATAGCTTTTGTGATCGGCGCCGACCACCTTCATCATTTATCCGATTGGATTGAAGCCGAAGCGATGCTTAAAGATTTTATATTCATTGTTGTCAACCGCGATCAAAAAGAATTGGATGACATGATTCAAAACGATGTGTTTTTAACACGACACAGGAACCATTTAAAAATTATCCCTGAGTTCGACATCGATATCGCTTCCAGTGAGTTCAGGAAGAACCAAGATCCAAGCATGGTGTCACCGGAAGTGTATGAATATATCAAAGAGAACGGATTATACAGAGGTTGATTATGAAGAAAAACGGTTTTGTAAAAATTTCATTGGTGTCACCGACATTAAAAGTTGGCAATCCGGAGTTTAATGTCAATGAGATGTTGAGGGTATTGAAAGAGGACAAATCTGCCGTCACCGTTTTTCCGGAACTTGGAATCACCGGTTACAGTTGTGGCGATTTGTTTTTTCACGATGAATTATTGTATGATGCAAAACAGCAGCTAAAGGTCTTGGTCGAAAACAATCCCCATGACGGTGTTGTTGTTTGTGGAATGCCGCTTGTGGTCAGAGAAATGGTTCTTAATGTGGCGGTAATCATCAAAAGACATACCATATTGGGTATTGTACCTAAGTTTTATCTTCCCAACACAAAAGAATTTTATGACAAACGGTGGTTTAAATCGGGATTTGACATCGTCGGGCATGTCCGCACGCTTAATCTTTGCGGACAGGATGTTCCTTTTGGTAATCTGCTTTTTTCCGCCGGGAATCTCCGTTTTGGTGTTGAAATCTGTGAGGATATGTGGGCCACAATCACCCCCGGTAACCTTTTGAGTTTACACGGGGCAAACATGATTATCAATATCAGCGCATCCAACGAGACACTGGGTAAAGCAACGATTCGCAAGAACGCAATCGTCGATCATTCACGCAAAAATGCAGGGGTCTATGTATATGCATCCGCGGGTGCATCTGAGTCATCGAGTGAGACCGTTTATTCAGGACATAATGTGATTGCTGAAAATGGGCGTTTGATCAGAGAAACAGAAACATTTTCACTGAATACGGAGATCATGGTCGCGGACATTGATTTTTCACGGGTCAATCACGAACGCCGGACGACATCGTCATTCCGGGACTCTATCTTGAAATATGAGATCGATCATCAGGTCATATCTTTAAATCTGCCTGACACGGAAGATTATACCTTTGAAAACCCTCTTGACAAAGTCCCCTTTATCCCAAAAAAAGCCCCTGTGGAGTCCTTTGAGAAGATTGCATCAATACAGGAATATGGTTTGGCCAAAAGACTTAAACATCTGGATATGGATACGGTTCTCATCGGTATATCCGGAGGGCTTGATTCCTCACTTGCGCTGTTGATATGTGTCCGTGCGTTTGAACATCTGGGGCTTGACAAAAAAGGTATCAGAGCGGTGACGATGCCGGCATTTGCTACATCAAAACGGACGCTCAGCAATGCTAAGAAATTGATGGATGTACTGGGTGTTCATGCATCTGAAATTGATATAAAGAAACATGTCAGGGACCATCTTGAGCTAATCGGTCATGACGGAGAAACAGAGGATAGAACATATGAGAACGCACAAGCACGTGCACGAACGATGGTACTGATGAATCTAGCTAACAAGTACCATGGTTTGGTTGTAGGTACCGGCGATCTGTCCGAGATTGCTTTGGGGTTCTCCACCTACAACGGCGATCAGATGAGTATGTATAATGTCAACGGCGGTATTCCCAAAACCCTGGTTCAGTTTATGATCCGACAATATGCCAAGCAAGTGTTTTCAAAGGATGTGCGGGTGTTGCTGAAAGATATCATTGACACACCGATCTCGCCCGAACTAAAAGAAGACCAAGAGACGGAAACACAAATCGGAAGATATGATATTAACGACTTTATACTATATCGCTTTTTGGTTTGCGGTGACACAAAGGCCAGAATGATTGACTTGGTTATAGCTGCCTTTGAATTATCAACAAAAGAAGCACAAGTGTATGTTGAGAAATTCTTACGTCGATTTTATTCACAACAATTCAAACGGCAAGCAAGCCCCGACAGTCCGAAGGTTTTAGATATCTCTTTGTCACCCAGAACAGATTTTCGCATGCCTTCTGATATAGGGAGACAATAACATGTTACCAGAGAAAGTGATTATCGGCTTGAGCGGGGGCGTTGATTCCAGTGTCGCCGCGTGGTTGCTGAAAAAAGAAGGATATGATGTCGAAGGTCTATTCATGCGAAATTGGGATTCTGCAATTAACAACGATCATCTCGGCAACCCCAGTTTAGACCATATGGTTTGCCCGCAGGAGCGAGACTTTGAAGATGCAAAGAAGGTCGCCGATCAATTAGGTATTCAACTCCATAGACACGATTTTGTGGAACAATACTGGAATGACGTTTTCAGTTATTTTTTGGATCAATATAAAAAGGGACGCACACCAAATCCCGATATTCTATGTAATAAATACATTAAATTTGAATCATTCCGTGAAGTTGCGATGGAATTGGGCGCTGATAAAATAGCCATGGGGCATTATGCCAGAGTCCGGCGTAAAAACAATGAAACCCAATTATTAAGAGGTGTTGACAGAAACAAGGATCAGACCTATTTTTTATGTCAACTCAATCAGGAGCAACTTCGTGATACGTTGTTTCCAATCGGTCATCTTAAAAAAGATGATGTTCGTGATTTGGCATCCCGGTATCATATTCCCACCGCCGACAAAAAAGATTCCACAGGGATTTGTTTCATCGGCGAACGAGATTTTGCGAAGTTTCTGAGTAATTATATCCCCGCACAACCCGGAGAGATAAAGACGTTCGATGATGATGTCATAGGCAAACATGACGGCTTGATGTATTATACCATAGGACAACGGAAAGGCCTTGGAATCGGCGGATTGACGGATTATGACAATAAACCGTGGTTTGTTGCCGGGAAAGATATGGAAAAGAATGTGTTATATGTGGTACAAGGGGTTCATCACCCCAAACTTTATTCCGATTCATGTATCGTTAAAGATGTCAATTGGATTTCCGAAAGTCATTTTTCTGACAAACGGACTGTGACCGTGAAATTTCGTTATCGCCAAATTGACCATCCTGCCATTATCGAATGGATCGATGATGAAACGATCTCAGTCAGCTATCCTAAACAAGCTCGTGCAGTTACGCCGGGTCAGGCATGTGTCTTTTATGACGAGGAAGTATGTTTGGGTGGAGGAACCATCGATCAGGTTTTTATGGATGACATTGAACGACTCTATTAATGAATATTCGCAAAAAGGAAGATGTAAGATGAAGAAAAAAATTGGTCTATGTTTTTCCGGTGGCGGAGGTCGGGGCGCTTATCAGGTCGGTGCCGCAAAAGCTTTGGATGATCTTGGAATCCTTGAAAAGGTTGATGCTTATTCAGGGACCTCGATTGGCGCCGTTAACGCTGTTTCACTGGCAACTAACCCTGTTGAAAAGGTCAAAGAGATATGGTTTGATATTCCCAGTGAAACCTTGCGATCGACTGAGAATATTTTTTCGCGTCTGATGAAAGAAGGCATGGATGTCTTTGACAAAGGTTTGTTTAAGATTGACGAGCTTCGTGATATTTTGGAAGAGAACATCGATCTCGACCTCTTAAAAACAAAAGATGTGTATGTCACTGTGTCCGAAGGTGGGAAGGCCAATGAGGAGCTGTTTGGATTGGTAAAGGCATCATTTCGGCATTACATACGTCATGAAAACAACGTTCTTTACCTTCCCATGAAACATCAAAAGAAGGATGATATTATCAAACAAGTATTGGCTTCCTGCTCAATTCCCGTGGTCTTTCCCGGCGTGAACCATAACCACAAGCAATATTATGATGGTGGGGTGTATGACAGCATCCCGGTCAAACCCCTTGTCGAGCATGGCTGCGATACGATTATTGTTCTCCATTTACACCGTATTCGCTTGTTTAATCCCGATAAATACCCCGATGTTACTTTCCATGAAATCAAACACAAAGGATCGATCGGTGGCATTTTGAATTTTGATTCTGAACAGGCAAAGAAAGTTTATGAGTATGGATACGAAGACACGATCGCATATTTTTCCGACAAGGATATTGACATTTTATTTTGAAGTAAAACCTCCCTTCGCTCATATTATGTGAGTGAAAGGGAGGTTTTTTTATGAAAAAAATGTTTGCAAT
>JAGYMP010000262.1 GCA_018400565.1 Bacilli bacterium
AACGAACGATTACAGCGTGCTTGAAAGCGACAACGATGCGATCAAAGCCAACATCAAAAGAATCATCGTTTCAATCAAGGAACGCTTGCCTGCTTGTCACATCTTGTTGCTGTCGGTTTATCCCGTGAACAAATCACTGGATCCGATGAGTGTCGGTGTGCGTTCGAACAAAACCATCGACAGGCTGAATGAACGCCTGGCAACATTGAAGGACGTCACCTATGTTGATGTCGCAACTCATTTGAAAGACGAAGAAGGCAACCTTGATGATACATGCACCGTTGAAGGTTTGCATCTCAACCAAAACGGGTATAGGATCGTCACAAAAATCCTTAAGAAATATTTGTGATATATAAAGATCCCGTTGTCCGAAGACAACGGGAATTTTTATGTGTTCATTCATTCTTTTATGATCTCGATGAACTTAGCGGCGATGTCCGGATCGAATTGTGTGCCCGTGCACCGTTCGATTTCCTGCAAGGCAGCTTCCTTTGATATCGGTTTTTTGTACGGCCGGCTCGCGGTCATGGTTTCGTATGCGTCCGCGAGTGCGATGATCCGGGAAAAAAGCGGAATTTCGGTTCCTTTCAGTCCCTGGGGATAACCGGTGCCGTCCCAGCGCTCATGGTGGCACAGAGCGTGTTCCGCGAGATTGGAGTACCGGTCGGCCGCCCTTAAGATGTTATAGCCGTTTTCGGAATGGGCTTTGATCACTTCAAACTCGTTTTCGGTCAGCGGAGCGGGTTTATCAAGGATTGCATCCGGGATGGAAATTTTCCCGATGTCATGATACATGGCCGCAAGCCGCAATTCCTTCAAGTCGTCACCGTGGACGTCCAATGCCTTCCCCAGCTCAACAGAAAGCTCTGCGACCCGTTTGGAGTGGATTTTCTCCACTTTGAATTTATCGGTCAATGTCTCATAAATGGCTTGGATGGTGTTGTTGCGGATGCTTTTGCTTTCAGCGATCTTGTTGCGGTACATATGGTTCTCGGCTTCTTTGATCAGGTCTTCGAGATTGCATTCGTCCGGATCCGCGACGGTGTGGCCGATCGCGATCGATAAGGGAATGTTTCGGATCTTCTCTCTGGCGATGCTGCGTTTGATCTTCTCCTTGAGACGGATGATGGTCTCCTCTTTGGAAACCGGAAGGATAACCGTGAATTCATCGCCGCCGATGCGCGCGATGATGCTATCATCGGGGGAGAGCCGCCGCAATGTGTCGGCGACGGCGATCAGGGCTTCATCACCCACATCATGACCGTAGGCGTCATTCAGGATTTTCAGACCGTTGAGATCGGACATCAACAATCCGATTTGTTTTTGAATCTTCCTGCAAAAATCAACGAATATCTCAACGAAATACCTTCTGTTGTGAAGGCCGGTAAGAAAGTCATGGGTTGAAATGTATTCGATTTTTTTCTGGCGTTCCATCGGTTCGGTAATGTCACGTGTGACACCGACGGCGCCGATGATTTCACCAGTCTCATCATGGATCGGCGAGATCGATGCTTCGAAATAAAGGGTTCCGCCGTTTTTGTCATATGTCCAATCATAGAAGACCTGTTCGCCGGACAATGCCCGATCGTAAACCTCATCGCGGTTTTCGCCGTCATGGCCGAACACATCAAGGATTGTTTTTCCGATGAAATCGTCCGGTGTCATACCGATTTTTTTGAGGCCGTTGCCGTAAACCCGTGTGAAATGTTTGTCCTTGTCGATCTCAAAAATGATGTCGGCAGTCGAATCCATCAGAAGTTTCACGCGTTGGTTCTCAAGAAGCAGCTGATGCTGGGTTTCTTTGCTCAAAGCTATTGACTTCGTGGTCGAATCCAACACCTTGTTGATGGCGTGGCGTACTTCAGGGAATCCTTTTGTTTGGCTTTCCGGAAGTCGGTAATTGATGTTTTTGGGAATGTCGATGGCCATGATCTCGTCAATCAGATCATGGATCGGATGATAGACATGGGTTTGATAGACGGAAAACAACATAACCGACATGAAGGTCAGGACCGCAAGAACAACAACCATCACGTTGCGATAAAGATCGATGGTGCCCGAGAATTCATTGGACGGCATGAACAAACCGAGGGTATAATCGCCGTCGGCAATCGTTGTGTAAGCCAAAGCCCCTTTTTTGTCATCAAGCTCAAAGGACTTCTCAAAACCTTCATCGCCGTTCAGACTTAAAAGCAGGGTCTCATCAAGGCTTACGGTTTCCGGGGCGAGACTCGGGTGGGCGATGAGACGGTTGTTTTGGTCGATCAAAAATGCATATCCCGTTTCGCCGATATCGGTCTCGCTTATGATCTGTGTGATGTATTGGATGTCAATGTCAGCCGCGATGACACCGATCAAGGCATCATCATGATAAACGGCTTTGGCGAGTGTGACGATGATGCGGTCTTCGGTGGCATTCACGAATGCCGGTGTGTGAACCACTTCGCCGGGATTGTTTATCGCCATCGTGTACCACGGGCGTTCGGTCAGATCAAAATCATCTCCCGGGACAAAACCCGAGGAATTGATCATCGTTTTATCGGCTTTGCCCAAATAAATTGAATAGACGAACGGGTTGCGCCGTTCAACACTGATCAGATAATCAAGCGTATCCGCATCATCGGAAGTTATGTTGTTGAAATAATCGGCCAGATCGAGGAGCATGGTTTCCGTGACATGAAAATAATGACCGATTTCACGCTGGCTTACTTCCCGTTTGGTCAAAAGGATATCGGTCTGTTTGTTTTCGATGAAATTCGTGCTGTATGTGAAGGTGATGGTAAGGATCGTAAAGATCACAATCAAAAAAACCGATCCGATCGCCAATGGCTTTCTAAGGAATTTCTTTAACATCGAAACCCTCCGTTCAATGTTTTCAACCGATGTACGGACAAATACACATATCCATTATATCATATATCATGAAATGTTTCGGAAGCCCTGATAGAAAAACATAGTACAAGAATCATAAACGGTTATCGAAATCATGAATATCTTGTTAATTTCACAAATCATGGGTTTGCCGTTTACAATTTTTTGCGGTTGAGTTATAATAAAAACAAATATGGGGTTGCCCCAAAAAATAAAGGGAGGATAAGATGAAGAAAGTTTTAGGTTTATTAGCTTTGGCAGTGTTGGGTATTTTCGGTCTCGCCGCTTGCACGGGACAGACTTATGATATCGCACTCATCACTGACGTCGGTAACATCGACGATGAATCATTCAACCAAGGTGCCTGGGAAGGCGTAGTCGAATATGCGGAAGAGAATGATATCTCTTACGAATATTTCCAGCCCTCTGAGGACAGCAACGCAGCACGCATCGAGCAGATCGAAAACGCGATCGGCAAAGGTGCGAAGATAGTCGTCTGTCCGGGATACTTGTTTGAAACGGCGATTTATGAGGTTCAGTATGATTACCCCGACGTGGCATTCTTGCTGCTTGACGGTGAACCGCATGATGCCGATGATAACTACGACACGGCCGAGAACGTCCACAATGTTCTTTACAAAGAAGAACAATCCGGCTTTTTGGCAGGGTATGCGGCCGTCAAGGAAGGTTTCAGAGAACTCGGGTTTGTCGGTGGCATGGCTGCCCCGGCCGTTGTGCGTTTCGGCTATGGATATGTCCAGGGTGCCGATTACGCGGCTCAGGAACTTGAACTTGCGGATGACGCTGTGAACATCAAATATTATTATGCCGACGCATTCGAAGGAAGCCCCGGGCTTGAATCGAAGATGGACGGATGGTATTCCGGAGGCACGGAAGTCGTTTTCGCCTGTGGCGGCGGACTTTACACAAGTGTTGTTGCGGCAGCTGAAAATGCCGAAAAGGCAGTTATCGGTGTTGACGTCGACCAGAGTCACATCAGTGATGTGATCATCACATCCGCAATGAAGAATCTGACCGGGTCCGTTGTCACGGCACTCGAAGCATTCTTCGAAAACGAAGAAGATTGGCCCGAGGAATATGCCGGTGAAACAGCTGTCTTGGGTGTTACCAATGACGGTGTCGGACTGCCGACCAATGATGAAGCCTGGCGTTTCGACAACTTCACACAAACCGAATACGATGCGATTTTCCAAGACCTCGAAGACGGTACGGTGACAGTCAGTGATGACACTGAAAACGAACCGACCACTTCAGCGAAAGTGAACGTCGATTACGACGCATAAACCATTGAAAACTTCTTTAATGGGAAAAGGGGATCCCCTTTTCCCATTTTTTTTGATTTATGATATAATATTCTTGAATATAAAAAAATACGTATTACGGGGTGTAGTCAATGAGCGAATTCGTCATCGAAATGGAACATATTCGCAAGGAGTTTCCGGGTGTGGTGGCCAACGACGACGTGACTTTGCGTCTGAAAAAAGGTGAAATCCATGCTTTGCTCGGTGAGAACGGAGCGGGAAAATCAACATTGATGAGCGTTTTGTTCGGCCT
>JAGYMP010000263.1 GCA_018400565.1 Bacilli bacterium
TTCATCCCGGAGACGATTTATCCGTATGTGCTTGCCTACCCGTTTTGGGCAGGTACGTTCCTATACGTCGGCTATCGTTCAAAAGACAACATGTATACACTCATCGTTTTGATTTTCATCACGTTTCTTATCTGCGGATTAACGTATTTTTTCTTTCAAAGCGATGTTCAGGCGTGGCGTGAAACTTCCGGGCTTTTCGACCGCACGGACCATACATTCACGGAATCCATTGTCTTTTGGATTTATAATGCGGCCGGACCGAGAAATGCCAATCCATCCATGCACACCCTCATCAGCTGGCTTTGCGTGTTGGGTATCCGATTGGACAAAACCATGCCCAAACCCGCAAAAATCCTTGTTTGGTTCCTGGCACTTGCGATCATCATCGCCACCCAAACCCTCAAACAGCATTACATCATCGATGTGATCACGGCGATTGCGATCGCCGAAGGTTTTTATTGGCTTATCAAAGATTCAAAAGCCGTCAATGTGACGAAACATGTATTCGACCGGCTCAACAAACGCTTTAATCTCAATCAATAATATCATCCATATAAAATGCCGAAGGCTGACCTTCGGCATTTTTTTATGCGTTTGATGCATTATCGACGGATCATTCATTACTTCCCGGGGATATCAATAATGCGGAGATTGTTCGTTTTCCCGTGTTCTTCTCCCCAACCCGAGGTAATGATCAATGTGGCTCCCGGTTTAAAACCGAAATCCTTTGCCACATCCACGGCCACCTCGTCATAGAGTGTATAATCCGTGACATTGTCTCTGAGTGCCGCAAAAACACCCCAATAATACGAAAGCTTCTGTGCGGTCTTAATGCTGTCGGTGATTGCGATAATCGGTACGCTGGGCCGGAATTTACACATGCGCTGGGCAGTGCCGCCTGTTTCGGTGAATGCAATGATCACTTCGGCTTTCGGTATGGTAAGCGCCGTCCGGCTGACAGCGATGCCGATGGCATCATTAACCGTGTTTTGACTCGATTCAATGGATTTTTGTAATTTGACGTCGTATTCAATGATATCCTCGATGGTTTTGGCAATTGTGTCCATCGTCAATACGGATTCCACAGGATATTCCCCCATCGCGGATTCCCCGGACAACATAATCGCATCTGAACCATCCAAAATCGCGTTCGCGACATCACTGGCTTCCGCCCGTGTCGGACGCGGAGATGAAATCATCGATTCCAGCATATGCGTCGCAGTGATGACGGGTTTACCCATTTCGTTGGCCATCGAAATGATTTTCTTTTGGTAAACCGGCACAAGTTGGGTTGATACCTCAACGCCAAGATCTCCCCGCGCGACCATGATTCCGTCGACTTCTTCCAAAATATCCTGAAGATTGTCCACCCCTTCTTGGTTTTCAATCTTTGCGATAAGATCGATACTCTCAACCTGATGGTCTTTAAGCAATTCCTTGACCTCTAAGATGTCTTCGCGTCGACGGACAAATGAGAGTGCAATCATATCCACTTCCTGTTTTGCGGCATACAAAATATCGCTTTTGTCTTTTCCCGACATAAATGGCATCGATAATTTGGTATTCGGGACGTTCACACCCTTTTTACTGGAAATAATACCGCTGTTGGCAACTTCACAGAGAAAACCGTCCGCATCTTTTTCTTTGATGTCAAGACGGATTTTTCCGTCATCAATCAACAAAAAATCTCCGAAATCGAGATCATCAAAAATCTCGGGCGTAGAAATATGAAAACATTCCGATGTGCCGAGGCATTCTTCTTTCATGACACGGACATTATCTCCTTTTTTGAATGAAGCTTTTCCGTGTTTGAATTCGCCTGTCCGAATCTCCGGCCCTTTTGTGTCAGCCATGATGCCGATGAAACGGTGGCGTTTCTTGGCAATTTTACGGATCTTCTCAACACGCTCCCCATGCTCTTCATGGTTGCCGTGTGAAAAATTGAGACGGCCGACATTCATGCCGGCATCAATCATTTTCCCTAGCATATCAACTGAATCGATGGCCGGTCCGACAGTACAAATGATTTTAGTTTTTCGTTTCATATCATAGCCTCCAGATTCCTCGTTTCTCTCTTTTATTATACATCAAAAAAGGGCATCTGACGAGTCCCTTTTTATTCACCTATCACTCTTGAGACGGGCTTTTGTGTTTAAAATCGTTTTGCGCATCCGGATGTCCGCCGGTGTCACTTCGACATATTCATCGTCGGTGATGAAATCAAGGCATGCTTCCAAATCCATGTCCTGATATCTTTTCAAAACAATGGTGTCGTCTTTGGCGGCGGCACGCACATTCGTCAACTTTTTCTTTTTCGTCACATTGACGGCAAGATTATTGGGCTTGTTGTGTTCGCCGACGATCATGCCCTCATACACCTCGGTTTTCGGCGGTATGAACAGCACGCCGCAGTCTTCCAACCCGGCAAGAGCGTAATGGGTTGAAACTCCGTCACATGAGGCCACAAGCGCACCTGTTTCACGGTACGAATGGGTCTCCCCTCTTTTCTTTTTATATGCCCAAAATGAATGGGACACAACGCCGTAGCCTTTCGTGAGTGTCCGGAAGCCCGTCATGAATCCGATCAGATTCCGCGAAGGCATTTCATAGGTCAGTTTGGTCCGGGTGTCGGTTTTTCCCATGTCCAGAAGTTTGCCGTTCCTCTCACCGCAATATTCCATCACGGCACCGACATGCTCGTGTTCGATATCGATCCACACATGCTCATAAGGTTCTTTGGTGATGCCGTCAATCACTTTTTCGATGACCTGCGGTCTGGACACCTGAAACTCATAGGATTCACGGCGCATGTTTTCAATCAATATCGACAAATGGAGTTGACCGCGTCCGGATACGATCCATTGATCTTTGTTTTCGATGCGATGCACCTTAAGCGCAAGATCGCGTTGAGTCTCCCTGTGAAGACGTTCATCGATTTTCGGTGATGTCACGTACGTATCCGATCGTCCGGCAAAAGGAGACGTGTTTGTCGAAAAAAGCATCTTGACCGTGGGTTCTTTGATCTCTATCGGTGGCAGTGTTTCGATTCTTTCGGGCGAACAGACCGTCTCGCCGACATAAATATCCGACAACCCGGATATAGCGACGACGTCACCGGCATAAGCCTCCTGAAGATCTCTTTTTTCCAAACCGAGATAACCGGTGATCTTTTGAATTCGAAAGCGTTCCTCGTCCCCATTTTTTCGCACGCAGATGACTTCATCACCGACATGCATCACGCCGCGGTGGATAAGACCGATGCCCATCCGCCCGACATAGTCATTGTAATCAAGAAGGGACGGTTGAAACAAAAGCGGTCCGTTTGGGTCGACATCCGGTGAGGGCACCTCTTTGACGATCACATCAAGCAACACGCCCATGTCATCGTCCTCACGCAACACGGGTTCATAGGATGCTTTCTTTTTGATCGCCGAACAAAACACATACGGGAAATCGAGTTGCTTGTCGCTTGCACCCAATTCCAAAAACAAATCATAGACTTGATTGAGTGTCTCCTCGGGTCTTGCGACATCCCGGTCGATTTTATTAATGACGACGATTGGGACGATGTCACGCTTGAGTGCCTGTAAAAGCACCGTTTTTGTCTGCGGCATCACACCATCACAGGCATCAACGACCAAAAGGACCCCGTCGACCATGTCCATGATTCTCTCGACCTCACCGCCGAAATCAACATGGCCGGGGGTATCCAGAATATTGATTTTATGATCGTTGTACATGATCGCGGTGTTCTTTGATAAAATCGTGATACCGCGCTCACGCTCGATTGTATCGCTGTCCATCGCCCGTTCCTGAACATGTTGATGTTTGCCTTGGAAGATTGATGCTTGAAACAAGGCATCGACCAAGGTTGTCTTACCGTGGTCGACATGGGCGATGATTGCTATGTTTTTTATATCCATGTTCTCACTCTTTTCAAAAAATAAACCAGGAAAACTAATAGGCTTGTTTTCCTGGGATGACGCCGCGCACCCCGCCTTTGGGGTTTTCTGTGTCACCTTCATACCTGGGAATCAGATGCACATGCAGATGCATGATCGATTGCCCGGCACAGGCATTGTTGTTGATGCCGATGTTGTACCCGTCCGGATGATGCTTTTCATCCAGATAAGTTTTCATGTGCCGCAAGGCATCGTGGATTGCACCAACGTCGTCGTCGGTGCATTCAAAATACGTTTTAATGTGACGCTTCGTGATGATCAGGGCATGCCCTTTTGAAACGGGGTAATTGTCATATAGGACATACACCTTATCATTTTCATACAAAAAGTCACCGGGATGGTTCGCTTTTTCACAAAAAAGACACATCTATAATCGCCGGAAGATCAATCCGATTCCCAACAGAATCAAAAACCCGGGCAAAAGATAGCCGCGCAGATTCCAACCGCGTTGGTCAAACAGCAGCACGGCACCGATGCCGAGCAGGATGGAATTGCCGAGCGAGATACCCGAACGGCTCATCGAATAGAGCGCCGGAATGATCAAAAACAAGGTCCACCAACCGTCAAAAAACAGATTGACCTCAATGAAACCCAACCGGTCAACCAAAAACAAAGCGCCGGCTACGATAAACAAGATGCCTAAAAAACGTCGGTTATTATTATACACTATAATCGCCTCTTTCAACTTATTTTACCAAACTTCAAACAACAACACAAATCAAGTTTTTCATCTTATAAAAGTTTGATTAACTCCCTGAGATGTTTGATAGTATGATCGGCCTTGTCCGAGGACGTTGCATCACCGATCGCAACGGCCACCATACCGCCGTTTTTAGCAGCTTCAATACCTGAAACCGCATCTTCGACCACAAGGCAGAATTTGGAATCAACACCCAGTCTTGCGGCGGCCGTCCAAAAAACCTCGGGGTCGGGCTTGCTGTTTTCGATGTCCGTGCCGTCGGCGACGGCATCAAAGGCATCATCAAGATCGATTGCCTTCAGAATCTTCTTCGTGTTCTTTGATGATGATCCGACTGCCATTAAGATGTCTTTGTCGCGGCAATGATGATACGCATCCCAAAAACCGGGAAGGATGTCTTCTTTACTCAAATCTTCCAGACTTTTTCTGTAAATATCATTCTTATATTCCGTCAATTCGAATTTTTCTTTGTCATTATAGGAACGATCGGCGTTTTTCAAGATGATTTCCAATGATTCCATCCTGGACACACCGCGAAGGCGGTTGTTGATGGTTTCATCAAACGGAATGTTTTCTTTGTCCGCCAATTCTTTCCAGGCCTTGTAATGGTATTGATCCGTTGAGACAATAACCCCGTCGAGATCGAAGATGACTGCTTTGATGTTCATGTGGTTTCCTCCCATTTAATGGTTACGATGTTGCGCCTTATGGTCACATAAGCGATGTTGCCTCTCATATTCACACGAAAATGAAGATTGCGGATGGCTTTTGGCATGTTGCTTTCGGCCATCAACATCGCTTTTTTGTGTTTTAATCCGGCAAACCCGTAAACAGTTGTCATGTAAGCGCCGCCGCATGCCGCAAGGTGTGTTCCCCCGATATATGTCCCACCGGCATGGTCCTTGTATTCACCGGTCAGATCGACCGAGGCGCCTTCCAAAAACATGTCGAAATAGTCATTCGCCTTACCAAGACGTGCCGCGAGCTGTGCATACATCGCTTTGCTCAATGTCGAACCGTGTTCCGTCCGTGTCGCATAATAATCGAGGTTCGCACGTTGGATAGACAGGGGAAACATACCCGGAAACAACACCAAAAGCAAAATAACATCCGCTTGCTTGATCACCTGTGTCGGTGTTGCCAGCCCATCTTTTCCGCCGAGATATTCGTTGCCGCTTCGTTTCTTTTTCAACACGGTTTTCGGTGTGACGTCGTTTAATTCGAAATAACCGTCGAATTGCTCGATCAAACCATCTTCGTTTGGCTTGGGCATGAGGATATGACGTCGCACGTCCCTGATTTTTTTCAAACGTTTCTGGTAAACACCCACGATTGCGTTGGTTTTCTCACGGTCGTCTTTGCGCAACAACACGATGGAGCTTATCAACACATCCAACGTGTGGTAAATCATCACATTCGTGTAGGCATTGTTGTTGACATGCTCGTGGTATTCATCAGGCCCCATGACGCCAAAGCATTCATATTTCGTTTTTGCGGTCTGTTTCACGCGGTCGGCATAGAATACGGCCGTCTCAAACAACATCTCAAGACCGCCTTCATAAAGGATCGATACATCACCCGTTCGTTTAACATATTGATTCAACGCATAAGCGATGGCTCCGTTGATATGGATTTGGTTTTCTTTGAAATACGTCCGGACGGGCTTTCCCGTGTCGGGATCGCTCAGATTATAATCCGAGCATGCATCATAACCGTTTTCCTGGCTCTCCCAAGCATAAAAAGCGCCCTTATAACCATATTCCTTTGCTTTTTGTTTGGCGCCGGAAAGTCCGTTGATCCGATACCGCAAAATATTGCGTGCCGCCGCTTGATCCGTGTTGAGGTAAAACGGAAACATATACATTTCCGTGTCCCAAAACACTGCCCCTTTGTACACCTGCCCGGAAAGACCCCGTGCCGGAATGGATACATCTTCGGAGGGCGGGCGATGGGAGATAAGCATGTAAATCGCGTATGTGAGCGCTTTGTCGGCTTTATCGTGATGACCGACATCCACATCGGATATGTGCCATTTTTCGTCCCAAAATTCCTTGTTATCAGCCAAAAGGTGATTGTATCCTTTTTTCTTTGCTTCACTTAATGATTGTTTTAAATCCTCGATGTCGCCGTCCCCGATTATCATGCCGGCATGGATCGATAATTTATATGTGCGGCCCGGTTCCATCGTGAGCTGCCATCGTCTCAGTACTTTGTTGTTGTCTTTGATGATTTCAGGGGATATGTCAAAGTTAACCTTCATTGTCTTTATCACATGAACGGGAATCTTCTGTTCCTGTGTCTGGCCGCTTGCGATTAAAAAAGACTCATCATAATCAAATGTTGTGTTTTCCAGATGGGATCCGGATAAATCATAGACGATACCGTCAATGCCTGAATATAATTCCAATGTCAGCGGCTGATCGCATGAAAATGCATACGAAGCATGTAAAAGGTTGCGGTGATGCTGATCGGCAAACCGTTCGGAGTGAATATGCACCTGAGTGCCATCCACATCAATCACACTGTTACGGACATGCTGCCCCTTTGACAGACCGAGTTGTTGTTTATGTCGGACGACTCTGTCATCCGAAAGCGTGATCGGATTGCCCCTGTATGACAAAATGGTATAAAGCGGGTTGTAAAGATTGACCGATTCCCGCCACGCTTCACCCACACGGTCATAAAGCCCGTTGATGTTCCATGCCACACCTTTTGTTGCATCATCTTCATCCAGGGTGCCCCGGTAACCATAAACACCGTTGGCGATCACAAAACGGCTCCCACGTTTCAAACGATCCTTTTCATCATACGCTTTATCAGTGATCTTCAAATCAATCAGCCCCGTTTCGGGAAAACAAATAAATTTATATCATGTTTGATTAACATCTAAGGCTATTTTACCATTACGAAAGAAAAAACAAAAGGTATTACGTTGTTCAAAGACCAAAAACCAACAAAACTGACACGTTATGAACAACGATACAGTGTTATTTATGATCAAGTGTCATTTCTTTCCTAAAAAATAACGTTATTGAATCATTCATAATTGCTTTTTTCAATGTTTTTTGATACAATAAGAACGCTTATGTAAACGGAGGTGAAACCATGGCCAATATCAAATCCCAGATCAAACGAAACATTACAAACGAAAAACGCAGAATGATGAATGCATCATTCCGGACGCGCCTCAAATCCGCCATAAAAACCGTGGAGAACGCCGTTGAAACCAACGATGCGGACAAAGCAAAAGATGCTCTCCAACGGGCCTACAAAATGATTGACCGGGCCGTCGGCAAAGGACTCTATCATAAAAACAAAGCCGCAAGAAAAAAATCCCGGCTCTCCAAAAAAGTAAATGACATCGTTTAAAAAAAGCCGAAAATTCGACGGCACTGAAAAAATAAGGTAATAAAAAAGAGATAAAAATTCAATTAAGAATTTTATCTCTTTTTTTATGTTTTTTAGTTAAACCGAATAAAAGCAAAGTATATTACTTGATTAATTTCAAGATTCTTTTGATATTGACCACGAAAATTGTGGTCGCAGCTTGAAGATTCATACCTGAAATACCATGCGAATCAGCATAGCCATACGCATGGGCGTTTTTGAGTTCTGAATTTTTAGCCTCTATTTTATATCTATCTTTTACTTTCAACTTAAAGACTTCAGTTTCCTGAAATCTCATATGTTCACTATGTGTATTTGACTTTATAGACACAGAATAACTTTTAGAGTTAGCCCCTTCTTTATAGCACTTTCCTTTTAGAGGGCAAATCTTACATTTTTCGATATCAAAATGGTAAGTTTCAACCATGGTTTCACCTTTGGTTTTATGCTTTTTCTTGCCCGAAACTATCTTTCTAATTGCCATATGACCCTCAGGACAAATATACATGCCAGCATCTTTATTGTAATAGAATCCTTCAACTTTACGTTTGTTTCCTTCCGAAACAGTACGACTCAATCTTGAATATAGTTTGAAATTGTCATCTTCATTCGCTAACTCAATATTATCCTTTTCTGAATAAGCTTTATCGCCAATGACCGCTTCAACTTCCATGCCGGCCTCTCTTGATTTATTCACCAATTCTTTTAACGCTTTCCCATCATGTTTTTCACCTGATGTAACTCTCGCCGCTGTGATGATTCTTTCATCACTCATCGCAATATGCGTCTTATAGCCAAAGAAATGTGTGTCGGCGTTTTTATGGCCTACTTTAGCATCTTCATCTTTAGATAATTCTAATTCATGTATATGATCATCAATGATTTCATCTAAGTAATCGACACCTTCTTTTATATGTCCATAGAACATCAATCGTTCATCTTTCCGTAAAGTATCACAAAGTTTTTTCGTATATTTTATTTCTGAATCTAGTAATCCCTTGGTTCTATTAGTAGGTTTTTTAGGCATTTTGTATTTATATGATTCATCTATTTTATAGACATCTTTTCGTAAGTTCTTTGATAATTCCTGTAATCTTTGTCGAGGTGGTTTTTGATTGTATCTGGCATTGGTATGTGTCGAATCAACAATGATTGTTTTACTATTTAGAAGACCGTTTTCTTTCGCTATCTTAACTGTTTTTCCAATTAACAATTCTAATATATTTGTATCTTTTAATCTTTGTCTTCTAAACTTAGTTAATGATGTAGAATCAATAACTGGATCTTCAGGATTTAATCCAAGAAAATATTTATAAGCCATATCTGTAAAGGCGCGCTTGACAAGTCCTTTATCACTTACAGGATATAAGACTTTCAATAGCAAGTACTTAAACATCATGATTGGATTCACTGCGCTTCTACCCATTGTGGCACTGTATTTATCTTTAAGCTCATCATAGACAAACTCAAAATCAATGAGTTCATTGATTTGTCTCAACTCATTATCACTTGGCACTAAAATATCATAAAGCGAAGCATATTCACTTAATCTCATTTGTGTTTGTGATTTTAACATTGTACCACCGCCTACCCTTATATTATACCATAAAAAACCACTCTTATGGCTATATCTAGGCAATATATGTATTATTATATCAAGTTTTATTTTACTTCATTAATTCATATTAAAAAGCCTATGATTTCTCATAGACTTTTTCAGTGCCGTCGAAAATTCGGCTTTTTTTTTGCTTATACACTTTTTAACAAAAACATCTCAAGGCCGAGTTGTTTATCCATTTTCCCGCTTTTGATCGCATAATCCAACTGAGACAATCCTCCCAGAAAACGATCGAGCTGGGTCTTTGTCACATCACGCGCATTTTTAACCATGTAATAAGCCCTTCCCTTGGAGACTTTAAAATGTTTTTGGATATCCTTTTGTGTGCGTCCGAGCCGTAAAAGCTCTTGTGTGTAAAGGATTTCCTGAAATTTTCGAACCAAGACACCAATCATCCACATCGGATCCGTGTTGATTTGCAATAAATCTTCATACACTCTCAAAAGGGCGTTTCTATCTTTTGCCAACAATGCGTTGGTCAATTCAAAGATATTGTCATCGATATCCCTGATCGTTATTGCACGCACATCATCGATCGTGATATGCTTATCTTCGTTATCTTTATACATCATCAGTTTATTCAATTCATTGTACATCATCAGATTGCTTTTTTTCGTGCGTCCGATAAACATCTGCAGCGCGTTCGCCGCAATCGTGAATCCTTCTTTTTCAAGTGATTGCCGCACATCGTCGAACATCGTCTTTTGCTTGCCGGTTCCGAAATGGAAACTTTTCCCCTGATCGAGCAACTTTTTGACCAAAGGAGCGTTTTGATCCAACTTGTCATAAGGACAGCGAACGATCAATAACGTGGTCGGGTTGGGATGATTCCAATAATCTTCAAGCATCCCCAGGGCATGATCGATCTCCTGGTCCGGCTTTTTTCCGGCAACGAACATGGCGTTGTCTATGATAACCGCTTTTTGATCGGATAAAAACGGGATTGTCATCGCCGATTCGACAGCTGACTGCACAGGGGTGTCATTCATGTCAAACATTTCTGTGTCTTCTGTGGATATATCGGCTGAACGAAGAATGGCCACTGTCTTTTCCTTGATGGCATGCCGATTAGACCCATAAAGCAGATAACGATTGTCTTCCATTGATATCACCACTCACATTAATTATACCATGGACCATCCGCTTTATCATGGAATTTTAAATTTCCAAAGACAGCTTTTTTCACGCATCGTCCGTTTTAAGTTCCAATCCAACCAACCAAGATAATAAACCATGACCGACCCATCTTCATCCGTCCGGCTGACCCGGGCGACACGACTTAACCGGCGCATGACATCGTCATCTGGCATACCATAACGGTTGTTTTTTCCTAAAGACACAATCGCATAGGAAGGATCGATCGCTTGCAAAAACGCATTGCTTGTGGACGAAGCGCTCCCATGATGGGCAACCTTCAACACATCCACGTCTAACCTGCCTTTATTTAAAATCAGTGTTTCCGCAGCTGCTTCGATGTCGGATGCGAACAACCAGTTTTCCGAACCGATTCTTCCGTACAGGACAAGTGAATTGTTGTTTTCGTTATCGCTTTTCATGTCGCCGTGAACCACCAAAAACCGAAGATCACCACATGTAAGCACATCCCCCTCTTCCAACACCGTGCCGGGATATGTGCTTTTTTTGTTGGTGAACACCTGATCGACGGTCATCTGTCCCATCAAGTCAGACGTTTCACCTGTGTGATCGGCATGATCATGCGTCAACACAAGCGCATGTAAACGAGATATCTTCTCTTTGGAAAAAAATGTCAAAAGAGCATCATAATCATCGTCTTTTCCTGTGTCGATCAGCATCGCGCACGCATCACTTTCGATAAAAATCGCATCACCCTGGTTGACATCAAACACAATGACACGTGTGCCGATGATCATTCTCGGCATCGATGATAGCATGGCGATGACCACCAACAAGACTCCCATCCTTTTAAACATGGTCGCACATGTGCGAATACGCATCATCATCAACAAAAACACTAACCAATACATGCATTTAACCCATGGTTTTGACAACATGACAGGCACACTGAAACTCATCATCTTCAAAGATTGGACGGCATATAAAAAGACATCGGTCAAACCTTCATAAACCGGGGAAAGCATCGGAGCCAACAACACGATGTATGTGCCCGGCAACAACACACATGACAAAAACGGGGTAAACACCATATTCGCAAGGATAAACCCCATGTTGAGGGCATCATCCGATGCGCTTAGAATTGGCAGAGCCGCAGCTGTGGCAAGCACGGATAGACCGACGATCCTCGTCAACATATCTTTTTCTTCAAACAAACGCTTCGACAACAAAATCACAATCACGACAAGAAAAGAAAGTTGAAACCCGATCATGTGCAACTGAAAGGGGTTATACAATAAAAACAGAAGATATGTGAACACGGTGACATCAAGTTTGGAAAACGCCATGTGTTTTTGTTTTAAAACAAAGACACCGGTATAAAGAAGGATCGCTCGCATCATCGTGATTCTAAATCCCGTCAGCCATGCATAGACAATCAAAAAAATAAGCGTCAGCTTCATGACACGGTCTTCACGCAGACGCAAATGCCTGAGAATACCTTTTAAAAACAAAACGATCAAACCGACATGCATACCCGAAAGCGCAAACAAATGGGCCACATTCAATTCGCGGAGGACATCATTCGTCTCATCTGAGAATTCATTTTCACCGAAAACAAGTGCCTTTATAAATTGCTCCGTCTCACCATCATATATCTTCCCGATATAAGACAACACGTTATGACGCCACAACCGAAGATCATGGTGTTTGTTTAATACGGTGATCGATTCCGCGTAAATCGATGCTGTGATATTTTTTGCCAGAAGATATTTTTCATAATCAAAGACATGCGGAATCTCTTTTGCGTCGGGCTTGTAAACATTCCCCTCGATGAGAACTTCCCACCCCGGCTCAACGGTGAACGGTTGATCACCGTATACGAAAAACGACTGATTCTCATCGGTCTTCATTGTCAATTTATCATCACTCACCCCGGTGATGATGCCCCTCATAGGCATATCCACAGGTCGGCTTACATGATCGTTGATCATGCCGATGCGGATGATAATCATTAAGAGGACAATAAAACCGAGCGCCAACAAAAACGGACGCTTGATCAACACATACATGCTTTCACAGACGAACAAGGCCATGACAACAGGTGCATATGGTGAGAAAAGCGCCAAGGTGATCCATAAAGCGACATGAATGTAATACCCGCCCTCAGACAGTAAGGTATGCTTTAAGCTGTTCATAGGTCGCAAAGCCGATGCCGTCAATTAACATAATGTCTTCAACCGATGTGAATGGCCTGATCGTTTCACGGAAAGTGATAATCCGTCTTGCGATGGTATCCCCGATGCCGGGCAACGTCATCAACAAATCTTTGTCCGCTTCATTTAAATTGATCTTCCCGGGGTATTTTCCTTCCTCATAAGGGACATCGATGATCATGCCGTCAGTGACAGGCGCGGTTAAATCAAGCCCGAACGGATCGGCTCCATCCGCAAGACCGACCGTGACGAGAACTTCCACGATTGTCGCATTCTCACTGACTTCATAAGAGCCCGGGGAGATCACGGCTCCTTTGACCTCAACCTCCAACAACTCGGTTTCATCTTCAGTTACTGCCGGTATGGTTATCTTCTGGCCATCAACCAAAAAAGCGGCGAGATTGACCGTGCTCCGATCGGCAATTTCCGTCATCCCGCCGGCTTTGTCAAGCACATCATAGACCCGTGCGTCTCCCGGCATTTCATAAATGCCCGGCGAATAAACTTCACCGGTGATCTCTATCCAGATGGTCTCTCCGGTTTCATTACTTATTAAGAACGGGACCTCGATCATTTCATTTGTTTCTAATTGTCTTGCCAGATTTATGTCTTCTGTGTCGGCTTCCGCCAAAAACCCGCCCGCTTCATCAATGGCATCAATCAAGATGATTGGACCCTCAAAGACATAAACGCCGGGGTTTTTGACGGCACCGCTCACATACACATAACAGGATGTGATGTCTGTGGAAGAGACAGACGGTGTACGCCACGTCGTCAATACTTCCACTGAATCCCCGCCCGCACCATCGCTTGGTTTCGTTAGCCAAAACCCCGCAATGGCAATGAAGACAAACAAAAAACCGACAGATCGTTTGAGTTTGTGTGACATCTTTCCACCTCACTCAAATGATACGTCGGTCTTATTTAATTGCTTTTTCTTTTTCTGGTTTTTGACAAACAAAGATGGTGCGTTCCGGCAAAGCGACTTCTTCCAAAATGACAAAACCGACTGATTTGATGATTCTTCGGTATTCATCGGATTCATGTGTTTCTTCCTGAATCACGACGCGTTCGATCTCATCTCGCACATCAACATCGATCGTATGGATGATGCTGTGGGGTTTGTCGCCCTTATGGCTTTCCCAGTGAAAATTGTATTCATCGTCATCCTCGACATAGCCATCTAATGCGTCCACATATTCGGGACTCAACACATCAAAGATAAAGACACCGTTCGTTTTAAGCGATTTAAAAATGTTCGCAAATCCGAACATGACATCTTCCAGATCGGTCAGATGGTTGATGACATCCATCGAAGCGACGATTGTATCGTATTCAATCGGAATCGGATCCAGCATGTCATAGATGCCTAATTCGAGATCGACATCTTCCTGTTCGGCCCGGTAATGGACGATCTGAAGCATATCCATTGACAAATCCGTGGCCATGACATCAAACCCGCGTTTGGCGAATTCGATGGAGAGATTCCCGGTCCCGCAGCCGACATCAAGCAATAATCCTTTTGATGTGTATTTATCGACCAAAGACAAATACCGTTCATAAACATCGGGATCGATGAACGAATCATAAAAGGTTGCGAGAATATCATAGCTCATGCGTTGACACCCTCGATGAAAACTTCTTCCTTTTCAATAAACAACTCTTCGATATTATAAAATCTGCGATCTTCTTCATGCATGACATGCACGATGATCGCATTCAAATCAAGGCACACCCAACGGTTCTTGTCGCCGCCGACGATGTCTCTGATCTGCATCTTGTCCAA
>JAGYMP010000264.1 GCA_018400565.1 Bacilli bacterium
AGCCGCTGCCATTCTGAAGAATACCCGGCACGGTGCGACGAAAGTCATTGAGAAATTACTGAAGTCCGCCGTCGCCAACGCCGAACACAATTATCAGATGAGCCAGGACGATCTTTACATCAAAGAGATCACCGTCGGCGAGGGCAAAACGATGAAACGCATCCAACCCCGCGCCCAGGGCAGGGCTTATCAGATTCTGAAACGCACAAGCCACGTTTGGATCACAGTGGCCAACAACGACGAACAGGAGGATTCACATGGGACAGAAAGTTAACCCAATCGGACAACGCATCGGCGTCATCTATGACTGGCAATCCAGATGGTATGCAGACAAAAAGGATGTACCCGGTCTGTTGGTCGAGGATATGAATATCCGCGATTTCCTCTTCGGCTTTTATGAAAACGCCAGTGTGTCCAAAATCGAAATCGAACGAAGCAAATCACGTGTCATCGTGACGGTCAACACCGCCAAACCCGGTATGGTGATCGGCCGCAACGGCGACACAAAAAAAGAAGTCGTCAAAAAACTCCAGGACATGACCGACAAAGAAGTTTTCGTGAATGTCGTGGAAATCAAGCGTGCCGAACTCGACGCAACACTGGTCGCGGAAAGCATCGCAAGACAGCTGGAAAACAGGGCATCATTCCGCCGCGTCCAGAAAGTGGCCATCCAAAGGGCCCTGAAATCTGGCGCGAAGGGATGCAAAACACTGATTTCCGGTCGTCTCGCCGGTGCTGAGATCGCACGCAATGAAGGCTATAACGAAGGGAATGTACCTTTGCATACTTTGCGAGCGGACATCGATTACGCGATGACTGAAGCAAGAACAACCTATGGTAAATTAGGCGTCAAAGTATGGATTTACAAAGGAGAAATCTTGCCTTCGAAAAAGGAGGCCAAGTAACATGTTAATGCCCAAACGAACAAAATACCGCCGTCCCCACCGGCAGAGCTACGAAGGCTATGCCAAAGGCGGCAAGGATGTTACTTTTGGCGAATACGGCCTCATGGCCCTTGAAGGCGCATGGGTCAGTGCACGCCAAATCGAGGCCAGCCGTATCGCCATGACAAGATACATGAAACGTGTCGGTAAAGTGTGGGTCAAGATTTTCCCGCATCTGGCAAAAACAAAAAAACCGCTTGAGGTCCGCATGGGTTCCGGTAAAGGAACACCCGAGGACTGGGTCGCGGTCGTGAAAAAAGGCCTTGTCATGTTTGAAGTCGGCGGCGTCACGGAAGAGGTCGCGAAAGAAGCACTTCGTCTGGCGGCGCACAAACTGCCGATCCGCACCAAGGTCATTCGGAAAGAGAGTGGTGATGTATAATGTTGCGCGCGAAGGAAATCCGTGAAATGGATACACCCACAATCAATGATGAGATCAAAAACCTGAAAAAGGAGTTGTTCGATCTTCGTTTCCAACATGCGACCGGACAGCTTGAGAACACCGCCCGTCTCAGCACGGTGAGAAAAACCATCGCAAGAATGATGACCATTCTCACCGAAAGAGAAGGCGAGTAGGAGGGATTATGA
>JAGYMP010000265.1 GCA_018400565.1 Bacilli bacterium
AGCCGATGCGATCAAGGTCCACTGCAACGTGGCCCATCATGCCAGCGGCAACGATTTTGCCTCGCTAAAGACATTCCGCAGTGAATTTGAGAAGATCCTTGCCGATTCACCGGTCCCCGTCGGTCTGGTGCCGGGGGGATCCGCCGAGGATGCAGAAAGGGTGTTGGACGAAGTCGCTGACATGGGTTTTGATTTCATCTCGCTTTATGCCCACCACACACCGGCCGGGTTTTACCGCGACCTCCCCATCAACAACTTCCTGTCGGTCAATTCGACATACGGATTCGATGAGATCGACGCCCTGTTGAACGGCGGTTATGCGGATATGCTCGAGTTGTCGATCGTCGAACAGAGTCTTTACGGAACGAGGCTCAACGCACGCGATCTTTCGGCCTACAAAAAAATCGCCTCGATGAGCGATGTCCCCTGTGTCATGCCGACACAGAAGATGATTGAAGCTGAGGATGTCCCGGTTCTTCATCAGACCGGCATCAAAGCGATCATGATCGGCGCTGTCGTTTACGGCAAAAACGGTGAACACATGGGCGAAACCCTCAAAACGTTCAGAAAGGCCATCGATCAGTTGTGAAAACCGTCGTCGTCCCGCTTGATGACCGCCCGTGCAATCATGCCTGGGTAAAAAAATACGCTTCTTTCGCCGGCATCGATCTGGCGATTTTTCCCGCTGCAAATTGCGGGGATTTGCATCAGGGTCTTGATCATGATGCGTTGTATCCCTGGCTTGAGAAAGAGTTGAACGATGCGGATTACCTGCTTGTGGCCGCTGATGCGGTCACAAGCGGCGGACTCATCCAGGCACGCGAGGCAACGTTCACCCTCAAAGATGCGCTTTCAAGGATTTCAACGATCCTTGAACTAAAGAAGCGGCATCCTTACCTTAAATTATATGTCATGGATACCATCATGCGCACAACGGTGACGACGAAAGATGAGGCGAGCCGGGAACACTGGGAAAATGTCAATGCATATTCCCACGCCCTGGGCATGGCTCACTTCACCCAGGAAGAGAAATGGACCAAAGAAGTCAAACGTTTGGAAGAAAAAATCCCAAACAAGGTGCTTACCACCTATTTGGAAGCGCGACGTAAAAAGCATATTCTGAATCAATATTTGTGCAATCTTGTGTCGTTTTCCGACATCGACCATCTGTTGTTGCTGCAGGAGGACACGACGGAAAAAGGCATCCAGGCGATTGAGAATGACATCATCCTCAACATGGTCGACAAACTCGACATCAGCGAAAACGTCACGATGAGCAACGGTACGGACGAAGGCACACTCGTTTTGTTTGCGAAGATGCTTCTGGAAGCTTCCGGACAAACCCCTGATGTTTCCATCACCTTGCCGGATGATGGCCTGAAGGATGTCGTGATGCCGTTCGAAGACCGTCCGGTCTGGGAAAATATCGTAAAAACGGCAGAAGTGATCGGACTCAACCTTACAGATGAACGACAAGCATCCTACCATGTCGCCGTATATGCCGAAGCAAATCCCAAACGGTTCGATCTGACAAAGGCAGAACCATCTGAACCGGACAAGAACAAGCAATACAAACAATTCGTCAACCATGTGAATGCGTTGCTTGATCAAAA
>JAGYMP010000266.1 GCA_018400565.1 Bacilli bacterium
GCCTGTGTTCGACCGTGAAAGGTCGAATGAGCACACTCACCGATCCATTATCGCCAAAGAGTCCTGCCACGGACTTGCCCTTGGCGACATCAAAAGCGAGACAATAACGCATGTCGTTCTCCTTCCGACTGACGACAGTTTCCTGGTTCCGGTCATCGATCCGTCTTTTCGAACATGCGGAATATAGGTTCAGTGACCTGACGATCGCAAACTGAAATGTGTCGGCGATAACCGGACAACCGCTCACAAAAATGGATTCAAAGACCCTGTAAACTGCTGGGTTTATCCGGAATACCTGTCATCGTCTGATTTCATTATAGTCCGATCGTCAGGAGTTGATAAGTGAGTTTTAAAAATACTTCCTAGCCTATCTTAAATCATACATGTAAACGTTCTCATCCTTCTTGACGGAAGCCTCCTTTATCCGGCAAAGAAAAAAGCCAACACATCGAGCGTTGGCTTTATGGTTGTCATCATGATCAGGAATCCCGGGGTTGATCCCCCGACAGCCATTTAACGAAATTCGGGAAACGTCTGGCCCAGGCCGTTTCATGATGTGTTCCGTTCTCATCTTCGACATACCGCAAATCATGGATGCCATGTTTTTTCAGAATGTCACGGACCTTCCGGACGTGATCGAGATATATCGCCGGGAACTCATCCAGACTTTGATGGGATGTCTCTTTATGCCCCATGTCCATGTATACCCTGACCCCGGATTTGATGTTACCATGCAAGAATGACATCAATTCATCCGGCGCGAACCAGAAAGCGGGTGAGAAGATCCCGACCGCTTTGAAAACAGGATGGTTATGGTAGGCCGCATACAAAGAGACAAGCCCGCCCATCGAGGAACCGGCCATGTAGGTTTGATCCGGCTGTGTTTTGTAGGTGTCATCGATGACGGGCTTGAGCGTCCCGACTATCCAGGACAGATAAACATCTGCCTCGCCGCCCTGTTGAAAACGGGGATCATCGGCCGGCAAACGCCGATCCGGATTTCCCTGCCACGGTGAATACTCATCGAGTCGGTGATCGCCGCTGACATCGATGCCGACGACGATTATGCTCTTCCCGGACGATGAAGCCAAATCATCCATTGTCGAATGGATGTTCCAGATGTTGCCGTATGCCGACAGATCCTCATAAAAGAGGTTTTGTCCGTCATGCATGTAAAGGACGGGATACGTCCTTTCGTTTCGGTGATAATCCGGCGGCAAATAAACATGGATCGTTTTGTCGCGTTTCAAGTCGTCGACATACATGTCGAATGTGTTGATCAGTCCCATTGTAAAAATACCTTTCCTGCATCCTATCCTGCCTTTACCATCATACCACACACCAGGCCGTCCGACAAGATAATCTCACAGTCATTCGCATGGGTTTGTTGGGTTATGCCCCGGCTTCGTACTGATAATGCATCTGATAACTGCTTGGGGTGATCCCCATGTATTTCTTGAATGTTTTCGAGAAATAGTTTGGGTCGGAGAAGCCGCATTCCAATGCGGTTTCATAAACTGTCTGTTCATTCTTTCTCAACAGTCTTCTTGCTTCTTCCATCCGGATGTTATGCAGATAATCGATGAAGGAAACACCCATCTCTTCCCGAAAAAGACGACTGAGATAATAAGGGCTGATCGAACAGGCGTCCGCGACATCTTTGAGGGTGACTTTGTCCCTGTAATGGTTTCTGATATGGATAATGGCTGTCGTCAAATGATAATTGCCGTTTTTGTTGCCTTTGCTTTTGAACAACAAATCATTGATGAGATTGATGGATTCTGAAAGCAACACCGAAACATGGTCTTTTGATTTTCCTTCGATCAAGGGAGGGATCTTTTTCACGGCTCCCGATAGTTTTTCCAAGGGGACGTCGTTATCCGAAGCCACCTTCAGCAGGAACACAAGCCAGTCGATCGCGGCCGTCTTTATTTCTTCGACTTTGTCTTGGGCATGGATGATGATCTCGCATAACATGTTATTGATCAATTGATTTGCCCGTTTTCGGTCATCCTCTTCGACATAGCCCATGTACTCCTTCTTGATGGCCAGTGAAAAGGGCTCATAGTTACGGTTTGAATCCGTGTTTTCAGGTTTGACGTTGATTGATTTTTGTTTCATTGAGAGCCATTCGATTTCGTTTTTTTGCTTTTCGATCGTTTGGTTCTGAAACGAGAGTTTCTTTGACGAGGCAATCACACGAGCGACCATCAGCGCCGTTGTTTTGACATAAGCCATGATGGTGTGTTCGTTTTCGATCGGCATTCGGTCGATCAGACGCGTTGTCTCTTCCTCGGTCAATCCGTATTCACGTCGGAAATCCCGCAGATGGCTTTTCAAAACCGATTTGCCTTTCCTGAAGAACGGACCGATGCATAATGTGGCGATGTGTCTGTCATTGGTTTTGATTGCGCCCGAACAAAACGAAAATATGCCGAAACGGTGTAAAAAAGGCTTTCCCGTCCGTTTTGCTTTCAAGCCCGCATCACGGAGACGCCATTGCTGTTCCGTCAATTCCTTGTCCATCTGTCCGGCGATCAGCTTTCCCGCATCATCCCATGATGCGACCATCGTTTTCCCTTCCGGATCCAACAATCGGACCGACGCGTGTTTGATATCTGAGATTTCTTCTGTGATTTCAGTCAATAAATTCCTCTCATCATTAATGTGTGTGTTATCCTCCATGTGGAATCACTTAACCTTCCTGCGCATCATAAACAAAACAGACACCCACCGGTGCCTGTTTTGGCATTCCCCGCGGGCGGTCTTTAAATGAGGGGATAGAGGTAATATTCGAGAGATCCGCCCGCAGGCAAGCCGGTGTAGATACATGTGAGTAAATCCGTATTATGTCATCATTCTGTCGGTTTGACAAAATAATTACCACGGTTTTTGAGTAATATTCTCGTTCCTTCCGCAATGGCGGTCATCGGATT
>JAGYMP010000267.1 GCA_018400565.1 Bacilli bacterium
AACCGTATTTTCCATAATGGTTTTCTGGAAAATACCAAAAACGATAATGACCGGGATCACAGCAATGATCATCGCCGCAAACAACATCGGCCATTCCGCCCGATACTGCATAATATTCACAATATCCTGTAAACCGACGGCAATTGTCTGTCGGTCGGGAATGAACATGAAGGGCGCAAAAAAGTCATTCCAAATGCTGATCCCGAAGATAACTCCCAAAGCGATCAGACCCGGTTTGGCCTGAGGCAGCATGATCCGGAAAAAAACACCGAAATCAGATGCCCCGTCCACATAAGCCGCCTCTGCGTACTCCCATGGTATATTCTTGAAATAAGCATAAAGCAAGAGAAAACCAAAACCGAACCCGCCTGCATACATGATCGGAAATGTCCATAGATTGTTATACATGCCCAAATCATTCAGCAATTTGAATGTCGCTGACAAAGAACCGACCGTGGGCACAACCATCACGGCGATGGCGATCGTATAAACCAGATTTCTGAATTTAAAATCGTAACGACTGACCACATATGCCGCCATCGCAGAAATCATGACACCAAGAAATGCCCCGACGACCGTGATATAAACACTCCGCAAAAACATTATGGGAATATCATACTCGCTCAACACGCGCGTATAATTCTCAAAGGTCCATTCTTTGGGCAAAGAGAGGAACTGCTGTGACGCAAAAAATTCAGCACTGGTTTTAAAGGAATTAAGCAAGGCCCAGACAAACGGAAAAATCAAAGAAAACGCGTAAATCACAAATATAACAAACACGATCGTCAGAATGGTCTTTTCAGCTTGGGTTTTTTTCATCAGCGACACTCCTTGGTATCTAAATCAATATTCTTTTGTATATTACTTTTTAAAGCGAATGAAATACAAGCTTGTTGCGGCAACACCAACGATGATCGACAGGGATCCCGTCAGAAGTCCGATAACCAATCCGGAAGCGCCTTCGTCGGTTTCCCGTACAACAAGTTCAACAACCGCTTGCGATTGGTTGCCGTCGGAATCGGTGACCGTTGCGGTCACGTCATACGTGCCTTCTTCTTCCAATGTGAATCCGTCATCGTCAATCATTTCGTCGGTGACTTCGATTGTTCCGTCCACATTGTCTTCAACAGAGAAGTATTCAGTGAGATCGACTTGTTCTTCCTGGTTGAGTTCATATTCGACAGGCAAGGATTCATCGACCGTGATATCCGGAGCAATCAATGTCTCAGGATTTTGTTCATCGTCGATTTCCGGCCATTTGATATTCTCGCTGGTTCTGACAATGCTCAAATCATCCACTTTGAATGATCCCAAAGCCGAACTTGATATCGCAATTCTGCCGAGATGATCGACATTTTCATAGGTTGCGATCGGGTTCTCTTCAAACATGGAAACGGGATCGCCTGCTTGTTTCATCCAGAGTTTCACCGTTCCGTTTTCGGCAACGATTTTGAAATCCCATTCAACTCCGACATTTTCTTCACTGTTCATGACATAACGTTCGTCACGCGGATAAATGGTATTGTCATTCATATTCATTGAATAAACGACAGAACCACCGTCACGGCTTTGGAAGAGGGCCGTGGGAACATCCCAGAAGTTCTGTGATGTTTCTTCGTAGCCCATACCGACGGCGACATAATATGTGTTCGGAATCTCAACACCGTCGATCATACCCTCATCATCGATCGGGGTCAAAGGAATGCCATAATCACTGACCGTGAACCGCATCTCGAAATTCGAAAATTCCGGCACCGTGTAAAACGCACTGGATTCCCCCGCGACATCAAAGACAAGTTTACCGTCCGACAAGTGAACATCCTCTGCGGAAGGCACCATCGGCTCTTCGGATCCTGGCATCAGCATCGGCTGGTTATCGATTTCCCAATGTTCTTCGTTGAGGTATCCGGTATTGAAGTTGTTATAAAGATTTTCTGTGTCACTTTGATCGTGGTAATTATATTGGACGGTGGAAAAATCATCAATCCTGACTTGGTTATCGGTTTCATTGGCAAAGCCGAAGTGACCGATGGTGTTCCCGGCTTCTAATGTATGTGTCGTATCTTCGTTCAGGGTCACATCCACATAACCGATTTGTTTGATTACCAATTCAACGTCCAGCCGGCCAAAATCTATTAATTGTGCTTCAAGATCGATCTCAGAGAGAACCTCACCTTCATGCATCACTCCAAGATGGGTGGACACTGTGCCCTCGACATCCCTGTCCACGAAATAGACGAAACTCGCATCTTCGGAATCGATATTCGCATTTGCGTCAGTGAGCCCATACACAAAGCCGGATTTTTGATCGAGGGTCATCGTATCGGCTTCAATCACAAAATTCACATTCAGCTGACGGTTCATCCTGTCATCCATTTCAAATGAATCTTTTGTGACGTAACCCGATGTTTCGGAACCTGTGAATTCGAGTTCCTGTTCGGGGCCGTATGAAAATTTCTCTTCTTCGATCAACTGAATCTCTTCAGGCAACTCATTCGTCTCAAAGGTCTCTTCGACATAAACAACTTCGCTGTCATCATCCAGCGTCTGAGTGATGGAAAGGTTATTCAAGTTAAACAATCCGTTTCCGAGTGCGACAATCGCAAAATGATAATCCTCGGATTCATCCAGGTTACCGAATGTATAAGAGTTTCGTTCAGTCGTGAGATCGGCGTCGTCGCCCGCGGCATCATAATACATGGTCACGGTTTGTGTCGCAACATCATATTCAAACACATACGTTAACGGCACAAAACTGATCGAAGGTATGTCCGGTGTCATTTCGGCGTAGCCCGTCGTCGTTCCCGGCACCGCGGCTGAAGGTCCGTGAACCGTATCATTGGCATTGTTTACCTGAATGCTTGTGTTCCTCGAAAGCAGATAACCGCCTGTCTCCCAATCGAGACCTTTCGAAATATCTGTTTTGTTGAAATCGAAAATAACCATGTCGTTCCAGTCATCCGACAGATATTCGAAATCAAATTGGATCCGGTAACTCTTGACGTCGCCTTCAGTCAGAGGATCGCTTGTGATCATGACTTCTTCGGCGCCGCTCGGGTCATTGTAGCGAAGTCCGCCCTCGCTGCCGGCAAAGTCAATTCCGGCCTCACCGTTTTTTTGCCAGGTTTCATCATCAAAACCGCCGTCAAAGTTGTCGCTGACATACGGTTCTTGCATGATGCCCGCATCAACATTCACAGCCGTGAACGTGATCACAAAAGAAAACGCGAACATAAACAGTAGTGACAGATGTAACAGTTTCTTCTTCATTTTTCTAATCTCCTTTTTATTTTTAATATTCAACATTTTGTCCAATGCGTTCCATTAGATTTTTGACCAACAAAATAATCGGTATTCCTATGATTGAGAAAATCACACCAAATGTGGCTGCTTCCGTAAGATTTCCTGTCTGTACCATTTCCACAACGATGTATGCGACCGTTTTCGAAGCCCCCGACGGACCTCCGCCCGCCAGTAAAAGGCTTTGCAGGAACATCGTGAATATGACGGTCGTCCCCACCACGAACAATGTCGTGATGGTCGGCCAGATCATCGGTACGATGATTTGGGTCAGTTCTTTGAACATGCCGATCCCGTCGATCCTCGCGGACTCGATCACTTCTTTGGGGATGCGGCTGATGGCCCCGTTCAGCAATACCATGTTAAAACCGATGCCCGCCCAGACGGAATAGAAATAGACCATGGGCATGACCGTGTCGGGATTGCCGAACCATCCGCCTTCAGGCAAGTTAATCCCAAACGCCTTGACAATATCGTTCATCGGGCCGAACATCGGATCGAACATGAACTGAAAAGACATTGTCAGTACCACAATGGATATGATTGACGGCAAGAAGAAGATCACACGGAAGACATTCCTCCCCGGAACCTTTCGATACATAAAGTAAGCCGTTACCGTCGATAATGGAATGATGATGAAGTTGTTGACGGGGAAATAGATCAACGAATTGATGATAGCAACCCGCAATTGATCGGTTGTGAGCAAATCATTGATTACAGTTTTGTAGTTTTGAAAAGCGACGAACATATTTTCGCCCGCATTGTAATCATACCTTTGAAACGAGAGAACGATTGTGTTTATGTTCACATAGACAAAGAACACAAAAAAATGCAACAGCGGTATGAACAGCATGGCGAATATGAAAAACTTCCGTGCTCTTTTTCTTCGTGCCAAACCGCTTGTGTCCAATCGAAAGACTTGCTCAAATTTTGCCACGATTCGATCCGGCAGTTTGTCAAAGAATTTTTTTATGTTTTTCATCCAACTCACAACCATTCTTTCTTTATTCGGTCAATCCGGCATCACGTTGAAATTGATCCCATCTCTCCTGTACATATACATAATCTTTCTCAAATGCGCTTTGGGCTGTTTCGTCCCCGAGATAAATATCTCCGTAGGGTGCTCCGCTTGCCGGAAAGAAGTTTACGTTATTCGCGAAATACATGGGGTTTTTGGAAATGAAATAAAGATTTTCGCTGTTTTTCCATATATCAAGCGCACTGTCCACAAACGTGGATAAACCTTCGATTTGCGTCGGATCATAATTGAACGGACGGGGGGTTCCGGTATCCTTTGTATATTGGATCAACGCTTCATCCGTTGCCATAAACAGCAGGAATTCCTTTGCCAATTCCTTTTCGTTCGCACCCTCGGGCACGATGATGAAATCGCCTGCCATGGTGTTGTTGATCATCGGTTCTTCCGCACCTTCGATGACCGGCAACTGCATCATGCGCATATCAAAATCATCGGGCATCGCGCTTGCCATCTCGGTTTCCAGCCAAATTCCGTTGGGCATCATGGCCGCAAATCCGTTGATAAACTGCATCTGGGCCTGTGTGTGGACCAAGCCGTTGACGCCGTCTGTGCTGTTGCTTTGGTCACCGATCAACGTCTCAAATACCTGCAGGGCCTTCAAACGACCTTCTTGTTGATAGACTTCGGGGCTGTCAAATTCCATGAATGTCTCGATGCCTTCCAAACCTTCATATTGCGCCCACCAGCCCAGGACGGGGAAATTCCAATACGAAGCCGCTTGTCCGGGCCATGTAAATGGTTTTATCCCGGATCCTTCCTCTTTGATTTGGTCTGTCAGGGCCTCTAGTTCATCCACCGTTTCCGGTACTTCCCAGCCATATTCCTCGAACATGCCGTGGTTATAGACGAGACCCGTGACGCCATCGTTCCAGGGAACCGAATAATACTCATCATTGATCAGTCCGAAGTCCTGGATGCCGTCATTCATCTTCTCAAGGAATGTGACGTCCGGTTCAACTTCGCGCTCATAAAGATCCCCCAACGGTTCGAGATAACCTCTTGTCGCCCAACGCTGCCAGTTTGTGTCAAGCAAGAAAAAGAGATCGGGCAAATCTCTCCCGCTTTCAATCCGCGGTCCGGCATTTTGGGTCATATTCGGATTCCCGTTTAATTCAACTTCGACATCGGGATTCTCTTCCATAAATGCATCCGCTGTGTTTTCCAGCCACGCTCTTCCATATCCTGCTTCCGCAAAATCGATCTGCAATACTTTACCATCATCTGTTTCTCCGTTACAGCCAGAGAGCATCACTACAATCATGAGCAAACTGACTATCATTATTTTTTTCATTTTGATTCACCTCTCATTATCATTAGTAAGGAATAACAAAGATTCCGTCTCCGGGTTCCAAGTCATATTCGAATCGACCCTTTTCCAACGTTTGATCGATCCGTTGGCCCTGATGGAAAACAATCACGTTATCCGCATCGTCAAAACGAATGTCGATGTGACTGTTGTTTTCCAAAGCGGGGTCATCAAAATTAACGATTATAAACGCATCCTTCTCATAATCCTCCCTTTCAAATATCCCCACCAGCACATCAGTGTCTGCCTCAAGGGATCGGATCCCTTCATGCGATTCTCTGACGGACGCCAGCATCCTGAATTGTTGGGGAACCTCTTCTCCGGGGGAATAGGTCATGTTTCCCGCCCATTCATAACGGAGGTAGGCTTCCTCCATGGCACGAATTTCCCGGTTGATCGTCTGGGCTCCGTAATATACGTCCGTCTTTTCTCCGTTTCGGTCGACCATGCCTGTCGTAAAACTCTCGTTGGTTGCTGTGGGCGTCCAGTACGTGAAATGCTGTATGCCCTCTGCACCGAATGCCAGACTGTTCATCATTTGCCATCTCAACATCGATTCATCCGGTGTTCTCCATTGCGAACCGGTGCTTTGCGTAAAACCGATGGTCTGTAAAAACAACCAAAACGGAATGTCGGCTTCATCCGTCTTCTCGGCGATGATTTCCAGGTTCATGAGATAATCGGATGTGATAATGGGTTGATCCCCGCTTTTCATCAGCGGATAATGATCGTAGGATAAGAAGGAAGGATCGACATATTCAATGTATTCATCAATGTATTCAACATACGAACGTTCATCTCTTTGGGCAAACGATGAATACGTGGGATAAAGATTGATGTAAAAATCCTTATCGGGAAAATGTTCCCTGAACGCTCCCTTGAACACGCCCAGTCCCGGGAACGGTGCGGCTCCGGGTTCGTCAATGACCAAGATGCCTTTGAATGCGGGATGCGATTCATAAGGTTCGAGGATATCAAGCATCAATTCGACATCATCCTGATAATCCGCTTCGATGATATCGCCTGCGGGATCAATCACACCCTGAAACAGACCGGCTAAGGAAGGATGGGAAAGATAATAATCAATGCCTGCCTTCTCCGCCATATCAAGTGCTTCCAGTTGTGCTTCGGTCTGGCCGCGTTCATAGAGTGAGTAGATTGTGTCAATTCCGGAATCGGCGATGTCCTGGTAATGGTCTTCAGTGATATACAAAAAATCCCCGTCGCCATCCTTTGCGGGCGGCGGCGCCACCCAAGCCCCGATATGAACGCTCTCTTCCGAGGTTAAATCAGGCGCTTCTCTGTCCGGGGAACACCCTGTGACCGTAAAGAGACCCAATATGGCCAAAAATGCGATTATACCTTTTTTCATTCATATTCCTCCCTGTCTTATCATCTATTGTGTATCAGAAACGATCGTTGTTGATGTTTTAAAAAATGATCATGGTGTTCCATCATTTGGTTTTTAAACAAGCCTTCATTTCAAATAACGCTTCACGCTTATTTTTTGAATGCTTGAAGACACATCGAACACACCGTTTACCGTCCAACCGATGCGCATGCCCCTGATTGTCACATTCTCAAAGCGGGCATCCGTCAAAAATCCGTTGTTGATGGCAAATACATAAGCGTCCTGCAAATAAGGCAAAATATCCAGTTCAATTGAATATGCTCTCTTGTATTCAATCGGCTTTTTCAAATACATCTGCGAGCCCATGGAATAAATCAATTGATGTGTGTTCTGGAACATGCCCGAGGTAATGCGGGTGCTGCTCTTCACAAAGTCGTGACGACAATCGAAAACAGGCAGACAGAACCAAAAAGATCCCTCTTCGTTTCCGATTTCGCTTTGGCTATCTTCAGACGCATCACTCAGAAAGAAGTACCAAAGCAACCCGGCTCCGTGACGTTCGGGGTCATATGCCCCGCCGTTTCGATCGACGCATTGATCGATCACGCCGTCCAAACGAATGTCCAAAGCATCCAACCCGATCAGTTTTTGATGTTTTTTCAGGTCTTGTTCGATAAAGATTTGCGACTTGGTTTCCAGGATAAGCTCTTTGTGTTCATCCATGTTTTTTCCGTTACCAGTCAAATCAAAAGCCATGGACCCCTTGTCATCGGCTGTTATCCTGAACACACTCAATGGGTTTTTGAAGATGTGATGCCCCCCGTCGTTTTGGTAGACAATGTCTTTGGGGGCGAAAGAGGGTGACTGAAACGATATTCCCCAGGGACTTGTTTGGGAATCATCCGTTCTTCTGTTTTCATGCGCCAGCCATTCACTGTTTTTTGCCATGTTTGTTTTCGACAGTTTAAACCCGTTGGAAAAAGTTAAATCATCCAATAGTTCTTTCTTCCTCGTCTTGTCCGACTTCAGATCGCCGGAAGCCTGTCTTTGCATTCTTTGTTCACATCCCTTCATGCCGGGGAATGTCAAATCATGCTCGAATCAAAATCTTTGATCATTGTTTCGGTTTATTCCAAGAATCCTTTTTTGGGTTCCACGGAAAAGGCTTTGGCCAATGATTTGAGTTCCTCATCGGATATTTCATTATAGATTTTTTTGCCATGAATTTTAAGATAAATCTCGGCAGCTTTTTCAATGGTTTCAATCATGCCGAATGCTTCGTCAAAATCCCTGCCCGATGCGAAAACTCCATGCATCGCCCATAAAACGAGACGGAAATCTTCCATTTTTTTGGCGGTTTCGATCCCGATGGCATCATTGCCGCATACCATCCAAGGAAGGATGCCGATTCCGTCGGGGAATACCACAAGGCATTCGGTCATCATTTTCCAGAGTGTTTTGCTGAAGGTTTTCTCATTTAACTCATGGATGAAGCTCATGGCCAGCAGATTCGTCGCATGTGTGTGCATGATGACGCGGTGTTCGGGATCGATCGCCAGCCTTGTTTGATGGCTCAGCAAATGCGAATCCATTTCAGAGGTGGGCTTTTGGTGGCCAATCAGTCCCCAAACGAGTTTATAACCGGTTCCTTCTTTGTTGATTCGGATGATGCCCAATCCGACTTCGGGATTCTTCTCGATGTTTTTGAAGTATATACCCGAACCCGTGATCAAAACATATTTATTCGCCAAGGCAGGAACCTGGATATCAAGCGCTTTCTCCTCGGCCGTGTCGTTTAAGACGGATTGAAACGGCTTGAGTTCGTTTTCGGAAACCAAATACGACACGTTCCCGCCGTTGCGTTCATCCCATCCGTGTCCGTACATAAGAGAGATCGTGGACACCATTTCTTTGATAAAAGTCGCTTCGAGCAAGTCACGCATC
>JAGYMP010000268.1 GCA_018400565.1 Bacilli bacterium
GATGGCATGGGCCGCGGTCGGATTCGTGAGCCAGATGAACAACAAAATAAGCAAGATGGTCAACGAGATGAAACTGAATCCCTGCCAAAGGATCAAACCGACGAACACGAGACCGGCGCCCATGGTGTCACATTTGGTGGTCGCATGCATGCGCGTGAAGACATTCGGCATGCGGATCAGCCCGACGACGCCCACGAAGAAGAAAAACAAGCCGCTGGCCAAAAACAACAAGATGAATCCTTGATGAATGATATCGAGTGCAGTCATCGTCCCAACTTTCCTTTCATGAGCAGTTTCGCGAGTCCGATGGTCGCGATGAAACCGAGCAAAGCATAAATAAGCGCAACGCCGACGTACGTCGACTGCCTGGTGATCAGGGCGATCAACACGATGATCACGGTGACTTTCGTGGCAATCATGTTGATGGCGACAATCCTGTCTTCGGGTGTCGGACCGACGATCGCCCGCCAGAGGCCGACGAACGTCAACACCACCAACACGATCGCGGCAATCAAAACAGCGGTCTCAATCATGGTCTTTTTTCGCCTCCAATGCGATGAAGGCATTTTCCAGAGGACTTTTGTCCAATGCACGGACGTGTTCTTTCACCAAACCGTGGACAACGATTTTATCATGGTCCATGTCCACCGTCAGCGTACCGGGCGTCAGGGTGATCGCATTGGCAAAAAGCGCCTGGTTCAACTCTTTGTCCAACGGGTTCGCGATCGTAACGAAACCGGGATCGATGGGCATGTCTTTGCTCAGGACGATCTTGGCGACTTCGACATTGGATTTCGCGATGTTGTAAATCAAAACAAAAAAAAGCGTGATCAGGTGTTTGATCAGGTTGAACGTCAGTTTGCTGACCTCCGATTGGTTAAAGATCAGATCGTAATTGAACATCACGACCATGAACGATACCAACACTCCGATGATCACGATCGTCAAATCAACCTTAAAGGACAACACGGTCCAAAAAATCACAATCAATAAAAACAAAATCGCCGCACCTGTTTTTTTGCTCAAGGCAAATCAACACCTTTCATTCATGTATGTCAATGTTTTCTCTATCATTAATATATCATATAAGCGGCATATCTTATAAAAAAAATCGAGTTTTTGTGCCGTCATGGCATAATCCTGT
>JAGYMP010000269.1 GCA_018400565.1 Bacilli bacterium
GCAATAACGCAATCCGCCTTTGTCTTTCGGTCCGTCATCAAAGACATGCCCCAGGTGCGAAGTATCCGATTCGTTTCTGACTTCCGTTCGTCGCATCCCGTGCGACACATCTTCTTTTTCGATGACCGGTTCCAACGGTTTCGTGAAACTCGGCCAGCCACAATGGGCGTCAAACTGATCCTTTGAGGAAAAAAGCGGCTCCTTTGTGACGACATCGATGTATATGCCTTCTTTCTCATTGTCATGATACGGATTCTCAAAAGGGGGCTCCGTCCCCTGGTTTTGTGTGACTTCGTATTGGCGTTTCGTCAATCGTTTCTTTAAATCGTTTTTATCGGTTTTTTTCATCCGAATCCCTCCTACGGCTCATTATATCACGAAGATACGTCTCAGACTCCCGGTTTGCATATAAAAAACCCTTCCGCCGCGGAAGGGTTTTGTTTGATTATTCCATGTCATTCCGGATGAGCGGCATGCTCATGCATCTTGGGCCGCCGCGTCCGCGGGATAATTCACTCGATGGCATCGTATGAACCTTGACTCCGTGTTTATCCAGCATGTGGTTTGTCACGTGATTGCGTTCATACACGATCACCTCGCGGGGGGCGATGGCGATGGTGTTCGCACCGTCGTTCCATTGCTCGCGGGAAGCGGCCACGATGTCGTCACCGCCACAAGGCAAAAGGGTGACATCATCATTGACGTAAGAAGACAAGATCCAATCAAGTGACCCTTCAATCGGACGCACTTTGAGGGAATGCTCGTCTTTTTGGGTCAGTTCAAAGGCTTTGATCGTCTTCTGGATCTCGTTGTGCATCAAAAACAAATCGCGGTCAACCTGCGTGATGACGGTATCTAAATGCATGTAAGCCCGGCTTTTCGGAATGTCCAATGCCAAAACCGTGTTGAAGGTTGCGGAGGGATCGTTGAAAACATTGATCGCAAGTTTTTCGATTGCCGAAGGCAGTGTTCTCTGACTGATGCCAACGGCGAGTGTGTGTTTGTTAAGAACCAGCAGATCTCCGCCTTCAATGCTTGCAATCGAATCCCTGTCGTAATATTTTTCCGTATGGCCGTGCCCGTACACCGGATGATGAGTGAAGATATATTCCGCGTACAACGTTTCCCTTCTGCGTGTCTGCGAATACATGCGGCTGAGTGAAATACCGTGTCCCAGAACCGCAAACGGATCCCGCGTAAAATAAAGATTCGGCATCGGGGCTGTCACGAAAGGATAATCGTGGATATAATCGACCAAATTACTCTCGTCCGATAAGCCTAAATCAGTTTCGCGGATACCCGCCATCGTCTTCGCGATCATTTTATTGATGTTGTCAAATCCCCGAAGATAGCGTTTTACCGCTTCCCTGAACCGGGGGTTCATGATTGAAGCCTCTGCGATGAAATCATCGATGAAGGCTTGCTTCACCGACGGGTCGGTTTTCAGTGTTTCTGAAACCAAATCGACGAGATAAATGACATCAACACCTGCTTTGCGGAAAATATCCGCAAATGCGTCGTGCTCTTTCTGTGCCAGATCCAACCAGGGGATATCATCGAATAACAGTTGTTTCAGCCATTTCGGCGTCAAATTCAATAACTCTTCCCCGGGGCGGTGAACAAGGACTTTTTTCAATCGTCCGATTTCAGATGTAACATTCAGATTCGCCTTCATATGGTATCCTCCGATGATGCTCAGTGATCAGTTGACAGGTTTCAGCTTTGCGGTGAAATGTCTCAGAATCGGTGATTCATAAACAAATTCAAGGCCTTTGATCGCATCCCTGCGTTCATAAACGCGTTTCAGACAATCAGCGACATATTCCAGATGGCGATCCGTATATACCCTCCGGGGTATGGTAAGACGCATGAACTCGGCCTCCGCTTTATTGTTTTCCCCGGTATCCGGATCCCTTCCCAAAAGCAATGATCCGATTTCGACAGCACGAATGCCGCCTTCGAGATAA
>JAGYMP010000270.1 GCA_018400565.1 Bacilli bacterium
GAAAACGAGATTATTATGATATCCTTGGTGTCTCCAAAGACGCCTCGGATGAAGACATAAAGAAAGCATATCGAAAATTGGCAAAAAAGTACCATCCGGATGTCTCCGATGATGCTGATGCCGAACGGAAGTTCAAAGAAGTCCAGGAAGCCTATGATGTATTGAGCGACAAACAAAAACGGTCGCAATACGATCGTTTCGGTCACGAAGGCGCCAACAACAACTTCGGTGGCGGCTTCTCCGGACAACAGGGATTCGGCGGAGCCGGTTTCGACGGGTTTGACTTCGGTGACATATTCTCCGCCTTTTTCGGCGGCGGACGCGGCCAACAACAATCCTCGGGCCGTCCGCGACCCCGCAAGGGTTCGGATATCAGACGCCGGATGAGTGTATCGTTCAAAGATTCAATCTTCGGTAAAAAGGAAAAAATTAAGATTCCCGTCTATCAGGAATGCCATGAGTGTCATGGTTCGGGCGCTAAATCAAAGGATGACATCAAGACATGTCCCAAATGCCACGGGACGGGGACTGTGATCGAAGAAAGTCAAACACTCTTCGGCCGGACGCAGACGCGCACGACTTGTCCGCGATGCGGCGGAAGCGGAAAGGTCATTGAGAACAAATGCCCAAACTGCAACGGAGAAGGTGTTGAAAAGGTCACAAAAAACGTTGAAGTCAATGTGCCGGCCGGTATTGAAACAGGCCAGCAGATCCGTTTGCAGGGATACGGAAACAAAGGTATGAACGGCGGACCCAACGGCGATTTGTATATCGTTTTTGAGGTTCAGTCTTCCGACACTTTCAGACGCGAAGGCGATGATATCATCATCGATGCGCCGATCACCTTTTCACAAGCTGCACTGGGTGATGAGATCAAAGTTCCGACTGTTTACGGCGATGTGATGCTCAAGATACCCGCCGGCACACAATCCGGCGCCAAATTCCGTATCCGCGGAAAAGGCGCACCGAATGTGCGCACAAAGAGGAAAGGCGACCAACATGTCATTGTGCACGTCATGACGCCCACGAAACTCAATGCTGAGCAGAAGAAGTTATTCGAACAGTTGGCACAAGTCGAAGAGGATCCCGGACAAAAGAGTTTGTGGGAACGCTTTAAATCCACATTCAAAAAATGATTAAGCATATAGTCGATTAGCATTCATATGAGAGCCATCCTTTTAACGGGATGGCTTTTTTGTGTCATGGATATGTGTTCTTTGATGGCATAAACAACGAAAAAAAAATATTTATCTTATAAAATTCAAAAAAAACCACTGTGTTTTCATTACCATCTTTTCCCTGAATGAATTTTATCAATCGGATTGCAAAAGAAGAGCGAATGGATTATACTTAAATCATCATAACAAGGGGGTTTTTTTATGAAAGACAAACTCAGTTTCGGTAATTTAAGAAGATTCAACATGATCATGGGAGGATTGCATCTTATCCAGGGCATCATCATGCTCATACTCGCTTCGTCCGTGATTCAGAACATTTCAGAATTCAAACCTACGATTTTGCAGTATTATCTCACGTATGACCCTGCAAGCCAGTCGCTTGTCGTGGCGTCAAAAGAGCTTTTTGAACTGCCCTTCGGTGTTTTTGTGGCCATCTTCTTATTCCTTTCCGCAATCGCGCACGCTTTGATTTCGATTCCCGACAACTTGAACAAAGTCTACAATGAGGACCTTCAAAAAGGCATGAACCGTTTCCGCTGGTTTGAGTATGCCTTGTCCTCATCTGTGATGATTGTTTTGATTTCGACGCTCTTCGGTGTGTTTGACATCGCGACCCTGGTCTTGATTTTTGTCGTCAACGCAACCATGAATCTTTTCGGGCTCATGATGGAAAAAATCAATGCCAAACGTGAAGAAGGGGAGAACGTTCACTGGGGACCGTTTGTTTATGGTTCCATTGCCGGACTCGCACCCTGGGCGGTCATCATCATCTACATGACCGGTAATCCCAATTTGGATATGGTGCCCTGGTTCGTTTGGGCGATTGTCATCACATATTTTATCGCTTTCAATACGTTCCCGATCAACATGATCCTTCAATATCTCAAGGTCGGAAAGTGGAAAAATTACCTTTACGGCGAACGGGTGTATATCATATTGAGTCTTGTTGCGAAAAGCATTCTTGCATGGTTGGTGTTGTTTGGAGCCATGCAGCCTTAACTGAATGATTGTTCAAATGAAGAAAACTATCCCTGCGATGGTTTTTTTTATTTTTTTTTGGGAAAGGTCTTTACAACTAAGAAGCAAATGTTTATAATAAAGATGTTTAAGTATAAGTAAGTTGTGTATAAAAAACATATGTATAATGAGGTGGTGGTCTCATGCGAGAAAAAAGAAAGTATATTCGGGGATTTACGGAATATATCATTTTGTCCATTTTAAATCGGTTTGATTCATACGGTTATGAAATCGGAAAAATCATCCGTGAAGTGTCCGACGAAAAAGTTCAGTTGACCGAAGCCGCCTTATATTTAGCATTGAAACGTATGTTGAAAAATGGTAAAATCAATTCATATGAGGGTTCAAGCGAAAAAGGC
>JAGYMP010000271.1 GCA_018400565.1 Bacilli bacterium
CGGTAATCGAGTTGATCCACGGTGAGTTCAACAAGACCTTTTTCAGGGAAATTAGCGGAATACAACCGAATACGGTGATCGTCTCTCAAAGCGAACGCGCCATAGGTCCCGTTGTCAATTGCACAAGGGAACACGTAGCCACCGTTATAATCCGTATGTTCACCAATCAGATTAACACGCCCCGGTGAGAAAAAATAACGGATTTGGTCAGCTGCACCAAACGTATCCGTGAATATGTCCTGTAAATTATTTTTCAAGCCAATCACCTCTCATTAATGATTATACTTTAGTTTGGCGCTTTATTCAAGAAATTATTAAGCAAACAAAAAGATGTCGACGTTTAATTCGTCGACATCCAATGGTTTTCGTTATATTTTTTGTGGTTAAGCTCTTGGATAGACCGAGGCTTTTTTACGATCTTTACCCAAACGCTCGAAACGGACAACACCGTCAACTTTTGCGAACAACGTGTCATCTTTTCCAATGCCTACGTTTTCACCGGGATGGATTTTGGTTCCCCGTTGACGAAAAATGATAGAGCCCGCCGTGCAAGATTGGCCGTCTGCCAATTTCGCACCGAGACGACGTCCAATCGAATCACGACCGTTTTTGGTTGATCCGACTCCTTTTTTAGAAGCCATGAAAACCATGAGATTCATATCTAATATCATCATTGACACCTCCAAACAGTGATAATGCGTTCAATGCATATTTATGCGTTGATTTCTTTGATGGTCAGTTTTGTGTACGGTTGACGATGGCCTTGCTTGCGATGGTAATTCTTCTTGGGCTTGTATTTATACACGATAATTTTTTTGCCTTTGCCATGTTTGTCAACGGTTGCTTCGACGGTTGCACCTTTAATGTAGGGATTACCGATTTTGGTTTTGTCCCCACCGATCATGAGTACTTTGTCAAATGTGTATGTTGCTTCGGCCTCGGTATCCAATTTCTCAACATAGATTTCCTGGCCGGCTTCAACCCGTATTTGTTTGCCGCCGGTTTCGATGACTGCGTACATGTCAGCACCTCCTCATAATTAAGACACGCCATGATGGCACAATCGCTTCGATTGTTTTTGAAAGCCATTTTTGAGCGGTATGCGTTTCACATACGAAATCATTATACATGACTCACAAGAATATGTCAACCATAATCGTCGGCTTATTCTCGCGGATAGATGAGATTCCATCCTTCTCGGATGTCATCCATGATA
>JAGYMP010000272.1 GCA_018400565.1 Bacilli bacterium
ACCAGCAAAGGATGTTTTACGCAAGCCTGGAGTGTCGCGGAGATTCTCCGCGTCTATGACCGATATGATTGGGATGTGGAATGATGAGACTGGATAAGTTTTTGTCGATGTACACGGGCAAAAGCCGCAGACAATTGAAAGCCCTCGTAAAATCGGCCGGCGTTGATGTCAACGGGACCATCATCCGGGATGCCTCCCGCCACATCGATCCAACGCAGGATGACATCAGCTTTTTGGGACAAACCTTCATTTACCGCTATCCGCTTGTGATCATGATGAACAAACCCGCCGGGGTGCTGTCGGCCACGAAAGACGACAGGAGGACCACGGCGATCGATCTGATCGGACCCGAATATCCGAGATTCTCGCTTCATATCGCCGGCAGGCTGGACATCGATGCCGAGGGTTTTCTGCTGCTGACGAACGACGGTTCGATCGTACATGATGTCATCTCACCCAAAAAGCACATCGACAAAACCTATGTCGCCACCCTGGACAGAAAGCCCGCGGACCCACATGTTCTGTTGGAAGGCATCACCATAAGGGACGGTAAAAACAAACCATATCAGGCAAAAGCGAAACACATCGAATGGTTGCGCGGCCGGACTTACAAACTCACCATTGACGAAGGCAAACACCATCAGGTCAAACGGATGTTCTCCCACACGGACGCAACCGTCAAGCGTTTAAAACGCATCGCCATCGGCGGTGTGATGCTGGACGAGGAGCTCGATCCGGGTGAATGCCGCATGATGGAACGAGATGAAATCAAGCGTGTGACCGGCTGAAGCGGTGGCTAGAAAGTCTAAAATATGTTATAATCTGGATGGTGGTTTTATGGAATCAATCGAATTTTATGATGCGCTTTACGCACTCAGGGATGCTTTGGCGGATGCCGATGAACGCGTGGCGGTCGATAAGGCATACAGACAAATCGAAGACGACCCGGAGTCGAATGAACGGCTGAAGGCATACATCAAAGCGAAGAAAGCATATGAGAAAGCCAAAACATACGGCAAACATTATCCGGGATACAAAGAGGCCGCACAGGCATTTTCCGAAGCGAAACGGGCATTGCAGA
>JAGYMP010000273.1 GCA_018400565.1 Bacilli bacterium
ATCATTCAATCAAACCAACCACGTGTTGCTTGTTGATTTCAAAGATGACTATCTTAAAGAAAAAGCTTTGAGAGAAATCAAGGCCATCGTTCATCTTTTGGATGATACCGTCTCGGTTTACTATATCGAAGATGCACCGGTTGATTCAAAACACACACCATTCATCAAAGCATACGGTCTGGTTCTCTTGGGCGGCGCTTTGATTTTATTCACCTTCACGGGCCACCGCATTTTCCCCTTCATCAATCAGATATTTGACACCGAATACACCTCATTGGAACGACAACCATCCGCCATCCTTTATTGGATCGGTTATGTCTTTTTAATCTCACGCCTGCTGATCGGCCAAATCAAAGGCATCCGGCACTTCAACCTTTTCAATGAGAACACCTTGATGATCATCGCCACACTGGCCGCCATGGCTCTGGGAAAATACGAAGAAAGCATCGCGGTCGTCATCCTTTACTCGGTCGGTGAATATCTGCAACATCGTGCCGTCGATCGTTCGCGTTCGGAAATATCTTCATTGGTCGACATCAAAGTCGAGTACGCCAATATCCGCGAAAATGGCGAAATCGTCATTAAAGATCCCCTGGAAATCAATGTCGGTGATGAAGTCGTCGTCAAAAACGGTGAGAAAATTCCCGTGGACGGCATCGTCTGTGAAGGCTCAACAAGTCTGGACACCTCCCATTTAACCGGCGAATCAAAATTGAAAGGGGTCGATGTCGGCGATGCGGTCTTAAGCGGAAACATTAACGTCGGCACCGTCATCACCGTCCGTGCGGAAAAGGAATATACCGATTCCACGCTTGCGAAAATCATTGATCTGATCGAAAATTCTTCTAACAAAAAATCAAAAATCGAATTGTTCATCACCAAGTTTGCACGCATATACACTCCGATCGTCGTTTGTCTGGCACTGCTTTTGATTGCCTACGGGGCGATCTTCAACATGGCTGACATCAAATCCTACATTTATTCAGCAGCCGTGTTTTTGGTCATCTCCTGTCCCTGCTCCCTTGTTTTGTCCATTCCGCTTACCTACTACGCGGGAATCGGCAAAGCCGCCAGAAACGGCATCCTTTTCAAAGGTTCGACTTATCTTCATGCATTGAGTGAGGTTGAAACCATTGCACTCGATAAAACGGGGACCCTGACACACGGTGACTTTTTCGTTCAGGACTACACCAATGATGACGTATTGAGATTGGCAGCTTCCCTGGAACAATATTCATCGCATCCAATCGCCAAAGCGATCACAAATAAAAACAAAATGGAGACCGAGGAACTCACGGATATTGAAGAGATTCCCGGATACGGCATCAAGGGATCACTGAACGGAGACACGCTTTATGCCGGAAATTCGTCATTCCTTGAACGCTATGACATTGAAGTTAACGAAGGCAAATTACCCGTCGGCACCTATACCTATGTCGCGAAAAACAAACACTATCTCGGTTACATCGTGGTGGGCGACGAACTGAAAGAAACATCGATGGAAACTGTGCGCCATTTCACCCGCAATTACGACACCGTGGTGCTCACAGGCGACAATGAAGCCAGTGCCCATGACATCGCGATGCAACTCGGCGGCATCGAGTATTATGCGGAAATGCTTCCGGAGGAAAAACTTCAGAAGTTCAACGAAATCCGCACCAATTCCCTATCACTTTATGTCGGTGACGGCATCAACGATGCCCCGCTTTTGAAGAATGCCGACATTGCGGTCTCAATGGGATCGGCCAGCGATCTTGCGATTGAAGTCTCGGATGTCATCATCATCAATGATGATTTGCGATTATTGGAAAAAAGCTTTAGGATCTCCAAAAAAACCCGCCGCATCGCCATTCAAAACATCATCTTCTCGCTTGTCGTTAAAGTCGCTTTCCTGACACTCTCAACCCTTGGTTACATGTGGATGTGGCTTGCGATATTCGCCGATGTCGGCGTGGCTTTACTCTGTGTGTTGAACGCACTCCGCGTCATCTATCAAAACAAATATCTGACTCACAGATAAACATAAAAAAACAAAAAATCCGTCACGCATTTGATATGATACCTTTAAAGCAGACACTAT
>JAGYMP010000274.1 GCA_018400565.1 Bacilli bacterium
ACATCATAGATTTGGCACCCCTGCATCTCGGCCCGAACCTAACCGGCATCAAGGCATTCATGGACGTGTTGCCGGACGTCGATCATGTCGGGGTGTTTGACACCGCGTTCCATAAAACGATGTCCGAAGAGGCTTACATGTATGCGACACCTTACGATTGGTATGAGCAGCATATGATCCGGAAATACGGGTTCCACGGCACAAGCCACCGGTATGTCTCCCAGAGAACGGCCGAGATCATGGGCAGGGATGTCAAGGACCTGAACATCATCGTCGCCCATATCGGCAACGGTGCATCACTTTGTGCTGTCAAAGGCGGAAAGTCCATGGACACATCGATGGGGTTCACGCCGCTTGAAGGGATTCCCATGGGAACGCGCTCGGGGAACATCGATCCCGCGATCGTCGAATACATGATGGACAAAAAGCATAAATCAGCCAAAGAAATCACGAATCAACTGAACAAACGTTCCGGTTACCTCGGGGTGTCCGGTATCTCATCGGATTCCCGCGATTTGGTTTCGGCTTCCAAGGAAGGCAACAAGAGGGCGCAGCTTGCGATTGACATCCAGGTCAAACGCATCGTGGATTACATCGCGGCTTACCATGTGTACATGGGCGGCACCGATGCGATCGTATTCACCGCCGGGATCGGCGAAAACACGAAAACGACGCGTGCCGCCATCATCAACCGCCTGTCGGTGCTCGGTGCGAAAATCGATGACGGACGCAACGACTGCCGCGGCGTCGAACGGTTGATCTCAACCGATGATTCCGCTATCGCGGTGTATGTCGTTCCCACCAACGAAGAAGTGATGATTGCCCGCGATACCATGGAACTGACCGGTCTTTGATTTGAGGAATTGACACAAGCATTTAAGCCCCTTTTTCGTAATATGTTTACGAAGGGGGGCTTTTTTTATGCCTTGTTTGAAGATGTTTTTTGTTCTGTGCGCGTCTTGTTTGTTTCTTTTGATCATTGCTCCGGTCCGCGCAGGGCAAACAACCCATGAACAAACGACCTGCAATGAGATCGGTGTTGAGGACTCAAACGAATACATCGTGCCTTTTACGTTTTATCTCAGCGAAGAAGCTGTGCTGAACGGTAGGGAAGTGTCCGGCAATGTTGACATCGTAAGGGCGGGGGAATATGTTTTGGTCACCAATGACGGGGACATGATTCGTTTCAAGGGCATTGAACGAGACACAGGGGAAACAAACGATGCAGATTCGGACGGTCCGGTTTCAGAAAACGGATGGACCGGTGTTGTTTTTCTGTGTTTCGGCGTCATCGGTGTCGCATTGATTTTTCACGGGAATAAGTGAGAATAAAGATATAATATGATATAATCATACCGGTGATGGCGATGTTTGACATCGATTTATATTT